>DATHOI010000884.1:0-14669 GCA_035485095.1 Polyangiaceae bacterium
GATAGAGCGCAGTCACCGTCGTCCCATCGAAGGAGACGCCCCCAGCGAAGGGCTGATCCTTCAGCTTTGCCTGCCAGTCATCGAGCACCGCCGCGAGCTGGGGCGCGTCGAAGCCGAGCTGAACATCCACTACTTCGGGGCGAAACCAGCGCGCTATGAAACCAATGAAGCGCGCAGCAACACCGCCCTGTCGCCCGATCTCGAGCACGCGCTCCGTGGTCTTGTCCACGTCGACGCGAAAACCCGCGCTCTTCGGCTCGAAAGCGACGCTCGCGCCGGTGAGCGAGAACGCGAGCGACGCTCGTGCGCGTTGCTCGCTCCAGCCGCGCAGGCGCGCTTGCACGTCGTCACGCGTGAGTCGGGACACGTCCAACTCGGCGACGCGCACCCCGGCCATTGCTCGACCCGTGGCGCGTTGGCTCGCTATGAAGCTTGCGGTAAGCAGAAGCACACATGCGCCTACGACACCGAATGCGGCCCGCCTGAGCGCCCTCGACGCGCGTGGCGGCGTTTCCTGATCGGGGTCGGGGGAGCTCGTCATTCGTCCGCACTATTTCGCATTTATAGTCGAGCGTCGCGTCCCCTTTTCACATGCGCAGCGCATCATGCTAGACCTCTGTTTATCGTGTGGGTTCGTCGTTCGGCCATCCGTCCCGTTCCGTCATACGCGACGCTCCCATCGCACGCGCTGGAGTCTGTACGCGACAACCTCGCTGAAGACGACGAAGAGGCGCGCTCGCAACTGGATGAAGCCTTCGAGCGCTTCGAGCGCGCACAGCCCGCGCTCGCGGCCCACGTGGCTGACGCGCTGGGCAAGCCCCTCGATGAAACTGCCCTCGCTTTAGGCTATTTTTTAGCGCTCACCGTGTGGCTGGCCTTTGAGCGCACGCACGGCACCTACATCGACGAAGTCAAGGATGAAGAGCTGCAGGCTACTGACGAGCTACTCACTCTAGATGAGGAACTGCGCCGCGCCGACCCCGCCGAAGCACTCGACAGTGACGACGTGATCGCCATGGAGCAGCCGCACGTGCTGTCTTACATCCACGAGCACATCGACGCGACCCTGGACGCCCACGCCGAGGAGATCGACGTGGACGACGTGCACACGGTGTATCGCGTGGTGTTGGTCGAAATCCTCGCGCTGTCCTATGCGGTGCGAAAGCCCGAAGGCTACCCGGTCGCAAAAACCGAGTTCCTCGCCTAGTCGCGGGCAGCCCGTCACGGCGTCGAGCATCGTCGGGGAGCGCGGTCGCGGCGCAAGCGGGCGAGCAGCGCGAGCACCAGCACGAGCCACGCAATAGTTGGAGCGTGTGACGCCGGACGACGCGCGCCTAGCGCTTCACAACCGCACCCTCCTTCCGTACGCGCTGACAGAGCAGACTCTTCGCGCGCCTCGCCAGCCGCGCCCACTTCGGCAGACGCTGCGTCGACTCCAGCGCCGCCAGTCCCCGTTTCGACGAGTGCGGCGTCGGCGCTGCTTGTGCTTCCGGCTTCGGTGAGCGCCGCGCCCGCGCTGCCGCTTCCGGCCGTGGAAACAGTGCCATCGATGATGGACGACGCTTCCAGGCCAGCGTCGTCACGACTCGCGTCGAGGAAGCTCCCATCCAACGCGCCGGCAGCGTCGGCTGAGCCAGCGTCGGCACCGCGGTGACTGGCGGCGAACGCCTTCAGACTGGCCAAGTCGCCCGTCCAGCGATCCAAGCTGCAGGCTCCGACGATGCCAGGCACGCGCGCGCTCGTGCCGTATTGCCAAAACGCAGCGCTCGTCCACGGTGCCGGCACAGCGGCGCAAGCGGCGGGACTGGCGATGAATAGTGGATAGCCCGCGAGCCGCAGATCCGTCAGACCTACGGCTGAGAACCAAGACGGGTAGCTGTAGACGATCGGTTTTCTGCCCGTCTTCGCTGTCACCGTGGCGAGCCAATCGAAGATTCGCTTGGCCAGCGTGCCCGAATCGACCCAGCCCGAGTTTCCCGAATACTCGCAATTCGAGCTGGCATCGGCTTCATTTGCGCTGGTCGGACACTCGATGTCGAGCAGCGCCGGGAGCTCGCCAGAGTCCTCACCTACCTCGGCGAGAAAGTAGTCCGCTTGCACCACGCCATCGATCCTCGGGTCGAAATAGTGGTACGCGCCTCGAAGCAACCCAGCGCTCTTGGCGTTCAGCCAGTTCGCAGCAAACGTGCGCTGCGTGTTGTAGTTTCCCTGCGTCGCTTTGATGAACGCGAAGGCGTAGCCGTCCTCGCTAGCGCTCGATCCGCCGTCTTTCAGGCCGCCGTCCGACGTGACGCGCGGAGCCAACTTCGACCAATCTATCGTCCCTTGCCCCTGGTAGACGTCGAGCCCTTCGACCGTTTCCTTGGGGCATTGGGTCGTGACTGCTTCGCTCTCGGAGAGCACGTGCTCAGAGACTGCGTCTGAGCAGGCCAGCGGCAGTAGTGCGAGTACCAGACAAACGCAGTGCTCGCGCGCGAGCCTTACCCTCGACGAAGTAGCGGCTGCGTAGGGCATGCTTTCCAACCCAAAGCCAAGATTCGGCGTGAAACGACCATGGGTTGCCTGGAATTTCCAGGCTCGGAGCGCCCGCGCGCGCCGCGCTCAGGTCAACGTGATGTCGTCGCTGGCCACGACGACTCGATTCCGGCCGCCACGCTTGGCAGCGTACAGCGCCGCGTCCGCCCGCGCGATCAGCTCCTTCAGCTTGCCGGCGCAGCCGGGACCGCAGATCGAAGCGACGCCGAAGCTCGACGTGATCGAAAATGGCCCATTCGGACCCGGCATGACCGCCCCTTCGATCGCGCGTCGCAGGCGCTCGGCGACGATTTTTCCGCCGACCAGATTGCTGCCTGGCAAAACCAACAAAAATTCCTCGCCGCCATAGCGCGCAGCCAGATCTCCGGCGCGCAACTTGGAACCAAAGACTGCGCCCACCTGCCGCAGCACCTCATCACCCGTGAGGTGACCGTGGGTGTCATTGACCTTCTTGAAGAAATCGATGTCACTGAGCACCACGGTGAGCCAGGTCTGATCGCGATCGGCGCGAGCCAGATCGCGAGCCAGCGCCTCTTCCAGCGCGCGTTTATTGGCCAAGCCAGTGAGCGCATCGGTGTGCGCCAAGGTCGTGAGCCGCTGATTGGCTTCTTGCAATTGCCGACTGAGTAGCTCCTTTTCAGCGAGCAGATTCTCGAGACGCCGCACCGCTGCGTCGTAGTTTTGCGTCATCTCGAGCAGACTGCGGTTCACGTCGACGAGCAGCGCTTCAACCGTTTGCTGCTCGCCAATCTCACGGTCGAAGGCCGCGGCCGCAGCCATCACCAGATCGGGCAAGTTCTTCAGCGCAAATTGCGCGTCCTCCTGAGTCAGCCCGAGCGCCAATACCGCCTCGATGGCGGCTTTTCTGTTCTGAACGGGATCGCCGCCCTCCCACAGTGCCGCCAAGCGCTCGGCCGCCCACGCCACGCGCGGCGCGACACCGCTCGGCGGCATCTCGTCGTGATGCTGCAGCACCGCCGCCTCCACGTGCGCCGGCAGCATGAACGTGGAAGCTAGCGCCGCGCCAGCAACCGTGTGCTCCAAGAGACCCGCGGCGCGCTCGTGCATGATGCGGTGCAACGCGGGCAACCGCGCCACTTCTGCGGCGCCCTCCAGATTTTCACGCGCGCGCGAGAGCAAGCCCACTTCCAAAAACAGGCCGGTGGTGAAGAACTCGTCCACCTCTTTCTCGCCGAGACGCTGCGCCAACAGTTGCGACGCCACTGCGCGACGCAATGAGTTGCCGAGCAAGATCTGTCCCGCCTCACCCACGGGCACCATGTCGGACAACGCCAAGCTCATGCCGAGCGTGCGCAGCCCGCGAATGCCAACCATCGAGACGGCTTGGCGCACATCGGACACGTGACGGTGGTGACCGAACGCGGCGCTATTGACGAGCGCGATGATGCGCAACGCGAAGCCCGCATCGCTCTCGGCGAGCTTCGCAAGCTCGGGCAGCGACGCCTCGGGTGCCAATGACTCGCGCACGATCTGCAGCGCGATCATCGACAACGGCGCGCTCGACGGCTTGATTCGGTTGGAAGCGGACGCGGCCATGCACTCGGTGTTGCGGCGTTCGACACGCCTGTCGAATTCCGTCACCCTTTAGATACGGCACGACACGTGAGCCCTAAAGGGTGCTCTGCAACAACCGGAAACGTTTGTGCGAATCGCGGCTCGGCGCGAGCGCTAGCGCCATGCGGCATGGCAACGGCGAAGTGCCATCCGCCAAATGCCGCGTCACTCCTTCTTGGCGGAGGCCGACAAGCGCTCGCCGATGATACGGCGCAATGCCAAGAGGTCGTAGCGCGCGGGGCGGTCATCCGACAGGTTCGCCACGTCCTGAGCGATGCCGTCCACGATCAACCGGGGCTTCTCCGGCACCTTCAAGGCATCCCCGAGCTTGCTCAAGGCTGCTTGCTCGCCCTCGGTGACCACGCCGTCCAAGCGAGTGATCCAAGACGCCACGCCATACACGAACAGCCGATCCTCTTTGGACAGATTTTTGCGATCGATGACGCCGATATCGACCGGGTTCTTGGTCGCCTCTTCGATCTCCGCGATCTCGTCGATGTCCAGGCCCTCCTCGAGCGCAGTGCGAACGATCGCGTCCGCCTCCTCTTGATCGAGCTTGCCATCGGCCCAGCCGACGGCTGCCAGCGCGATGTACACGTCCCGACCGAGCCCAGTCTTCTGTTCCGTCATGACCAACCTCCGAAACCCCAACCATTACCACCCTCGCGTTGCGCTAGGCTAGGCCCGTGGTTCAGGTCTTGTACTTTGCAGCACTTGCCGATCTGACTGGCGTGTCGGAAGAGCGGCTCGAGCTGCCACGGGACATACTCACCGTGCGCGACTTCGTCCGCTACTTGGAACGCGCACGCCCGGCCTTGACCGGTAAAATGGCCTCAGTGCGCGTCGCGCTCGACGAAGCTTTCGCGAACGATTCGGATGCCTTGGCAGAGGCGCGCGTGATCGCGCTGATCCCACCGGTCGCGGGCGGCTGAGGCGGATTGCTGGAGTGACCGGAGGAGGTTAAGGTGCGCGCACCGCGTGCCTTTCGAATTTCGCGTCGGAGCAGATGAAAACGGGCTTGGTGCCCGCCTCGGACCGCTGGTCGTGACCGCAGTTTTGGCCCGCGTAGACGCACGCGGTCAGCGCACCTTGAGTCGCAAGCTACCCCGCGCAATCCGCGCCGATCTCGACGATTCGAAGCGCCTGCTCTCCCACACCAATGTCGCGCTCGGCGAGGCCTGGGCGCGCGTGCTCGGCGCCGGCTCGGCGAGCACGCCTGCGCAGCTCTTCGAGGAGCTCTCGCTCGAGGGCTCCTCCGAGCTGCGGAAACCGTGCGCGTCACATGTTTCGAGCCAATGTTGGAACGAGCAACAGGAAGCGTTTCAGGCTGAAGCAGCCGTCGTCGCGCGAGTGACGAACCACCGCCGCGCGCTGGCCGAACGCGGCGTCGAGCTCCTGGCAGCCCGCTGCAGCGTGGTCTGCACCAAGCATCTGAACGACAAGAAGGGCCGCGGCACGAACCGCTTCGTCGCAGATTTGCACGCGATGGAATCCTTGGTGCTCGATCTGCGCGCGCGGGCGGGTGCGGATGTCGAGGCCGTGTGCGGCAAAGTCGGCGGCATCGCCGAATATTCGAAATTCTTCGGGCCGTTATCGGGTCGTCTGCACGCCATCATGGCGGAGGGGCGAGCGCGCAGCGGCTACCGCTTCCCCGGCTTGGGTGAAATTCACTTCGTGCGCGACGCGGATGCAGCGGACCCCTTGGTGAGCCTGTCCTCGCTGATTGGCAAATACGTGCGCGAGCTGTTCATGTCGCGCATCGGTCAGCGCTACGAGCCGCGAACTGCGTCGAGCGCGACCGGCGAGGACGAGAGCGAAGAACGTCGCCCGAGCGGGTACCACGATCCGGTCACCGCGGGTTTCGTGCTGAGGACGGCGCTGCTCCGCCGTAGGCAAAAAATCCCGGATCATTGCTTCGAGCGAGAGCGCGCCGATGAACCGCCGAACGGAGCCTAAAGCTGGCTGATCCCTCGGACAAGATCTTGTCGGCGCCGCTCGGGCTGGCCGTGGCGCGCTTCGGTACACCACTGGCGCTCGGCATGGGGCTGCAAACCGGGTTCAACCTGATCGACGCCTACGTGATTTCACGGCTCGGCGGGGCCGTTGCTGGGCCAGCGCTCGGTGCGATCGGGATTTGCGACCAGCTCGCCGCCTTGGGTACGATCGTCAGCTACGGCTTGAGCGTGGCCACGGCGACGCTCGTGAGCCGCAAAGTAGGCGCCGGCGACCGCAACGCGGTCAAAGAGATCGCGTGGCAATCACTGATCGTGATCGCCGCCCTCTCGCTATTGTTCGGCGTCGTCGGCGGATTCGGCGCGAACTTCTTGCTTCGAGATCTGGTCGGCGCCAAGGGCAACGTCGTGAACCAGGGTGTCCCGTATTTGCGGGTGATGCTCGCGGGCTCGTTCACCATCTTCCTGTTGATGCACTTGACCAGCGTGCTGCGCGCGCTCGGCAGTAGCAAGACCCCGGTCGCCTTACTTTTAGGCTCGAATTTCCTGAATTTCTTGCTTGCCGTCGTGCTCGTGTACGGTCCAGGAGACTCGCCCACTCTGCTTTCGTGGGGCAGGCCCATCGCGCAGTTCTTCGGCGTTCCGCGCATGGGCCTGATGGGCGCGGCGTGGGCCACGCTGATCGCGCGAGGCATAGCGCTCGTCCCGCTCATGGCCATCATGATGAAGCGCTTCGGGCTGTTCCGAAATTCGTCGCGCGTCGCGCCCCATCGCGAAACGATAGCGTCAATCGTTCGGCTGGGTTGGCCGTCCAGCGCGCAGCTCGTGGTGCGCATCATGGCCATGCTCGTCACCCATTCCCTGGTGGCACGAGCTTTCACGACGCCCACCGATCAGAGCGCGACGACGGCCCTGGGCATCGTATTCCGCCTGGAGACCATGGCGCTCTTCGTCGGTCTGGGCTGGGGCAGCGCCGCGCAGACGTTCGTCGGGCAGAACTTGGGTGCGCACAACTTAGCGCGCGCCAAGCAGAGCGGTTGGTACGCCGCACTGTACAACGCGGCGATGATGGCGGCGCTAGCCGTCGCCTATGTCGTGTACGGCCGAAGTATCGTTGGATTTTTCGATTCGGATCCGGACGTGCTTCGCCCCGCGCTCAGTTACTTGAGGTGGGTCGGCGCGAGCTACGTGGGACTCGGGATCGGCATCGTGCTCGGCTCGGCGATCCAGGGTGCTGGCGCGACGTTGCGGGCACTGGTGCTCGACACGCTGGTCATCGTGGGTTTCCAATTGCCGGCGAGCATCCTGTTCGTGCTCTCCGAGGGCGCGACGTACGTCGGCGTTTGGCGAATCGTCGCGCTGACGTACGTCTTGTTCGCGGTGGTCTACGTCGTGAGCTATCAGCGCGGGCGTTTCATGGAGGCGGCGACGGCCCCCGCGCCCGCACAATAGCCAGACCCCGAGCTACGCGGCGCTGGTCTTCCGCCCCGACAGCAGGCGCAAGCTTTCAGTAACGGGCGAATCGAAATGCACGTCCATCTGCGGGAAGGCGATGGCGATTTGCTTTTCCTTGAGCACGGCCCAAATCGCCTCGCGCAGCTTCGAACCGGCGATACGGTGATTCCAAGGGTCTCGCATCCAGACCGAGGCCTCGAACTCGAGCGCGGCCGGACCGAAGTTGAGCAGCAAGACTCGCGGTTCGAAGCCTTTCTCGCTGTAGTCCATCGAGCGCGCGCACTCCAAGAGCAGCGCCTTCACCAGCGGCACGTCTGCGTTGTATGAAATACCGATGTTGACCCGCACGCGATAGATGTTGTCTTCGAGCGTGAAATTCTTGACGTTCGTTTGCACGAGCGAAGAGTTCGGCACGATCACGTCTTCTTCGTCGAGGGTGCGCACGATCGTGGTGCGAATACTCATCTGCTGCACCTTGACGATCTGTCCGCCCACCTCGATCACGTCGCCCGGCTTGATCGTGCGCTCGAACAGCAGAATCACGCCAGACACGAAATTCTGCATGATGTTCTGCATCGCGAAGCCGAAGCCCACGGCGAACACGGCGCCCGCGGTGAACAGAGCATCGAGCTTGATGCCCGTGGTGCGGAGTGCGATCATGATGCCGAGCAGCACGATGAAGTAGTGCGCCAGCCGCTCCATCGCCCGAACCTCGCCACCGGGCGCCATGCCGCCGCGCAAGAAGAAGCGGTGCAACCCAGCGCGCGCCCCGCGCGAGATGACGTAGCTCAACAGCACGATGAACGCGGCGGTCGCGAGCGTGGCCACCGTGACGACCGTGGTGCCGACCTTGAACAGCTCCGTGGTCAAGAACTGCTCGAACTGTGAGTGCTGGGCTTCCTTCATCGGGCCTCCAGCGAGCAGTCTACACGAGGAAAGTCTGGGCTTTTCCAGGGCAGCGTCCGGGTCGACTAGAGCCTCGGATCGACTGCGGATATGCTCGACTCCGTGCCTGAACTCGAGCATTTCGACCTAGTCGTCATCGGTGCGGGGCCTGCCGGTGAAAAGGCGGCAGCACAAGCGGCCTATTTCAAGAAGCGCGTCGCCATCATCGAGAGCGAGCCCGAGCCCGGCGGCGCCGCGGTGCACACCGGGACATTGCCCAGTAAAACCCTGCGCGAGACTGCGCTCTACCTGTCGGGTTACCACGCGCGCGAGCTGTACGGCGTGGGTATGGAGCTCGAGCGCAGCGCGACCCTGCCGCGCCTGATGTCGCGCAAGAACGCGATCGCGGCCGCGGAGGCGCGCTCCTTCCGGCAAAACTTCGCGAAGCACGATGTGCGCTACTTTCAAGGCTACGGCCGCTTCGTCGACGAGCACACCGTTTCGATCACGTCCAAGACCGGCCGGCAGCAAATCACTGGTGACTTCGTGCTGATCTGCACCGGCTCGAGGCCACACCGCCCCGCCGACATCGATTTCGCGGACGATTGGATCCACGACAGCGACGAGATCCTGACTATCCACGATCTCCCGACTTCGATGACGATTTTAGGGGGCGGTGTGATCGGCTGTGAGTACGCCTGCATGTTCGCGGCGCTCGGAGTCAGCATCACCCTGGTCGACGCGCGCTCGGAGATTTTGCCCTTCTTGGATTCGGAGATCGTCACGCGGCTGAAAGCCTCGATGATCAAAATGGGCATCGTGATGGTGCAAGGCCAACGCTGGACGAAAGTGCTGCGCTCGGAAAAGGGCGTGACCACGACGCTGCTCGACGGCAGCACGCTGGAAAATGAGCAGCTGCTCTTCGCCGCCGGCCGCACCGGTTGTGCCTCCGACCTCGGTTTGGACAAGGTCGGGCTTGCGCCCGATTCACGCGGCTACATCCCAGTCGACAAGGAGTACCGCACGAAGACCCCGCATATCTTCGCCGCGGGCGACGTGATCGGCTTCCCTGCGCTGGCGTCGGTGTCGATGGAACAGGGCCGCGTCGCGATGTGTCACGCCTTCGGCTTCGGCTACAAGAAGGCGGTCGCGGCCGAGATGCCCTACGGCATTTACACGATCCCAGAGGTCAGCTCGTTCGGCGAAACCGAAGAGACGTGCAAGGAAAAGCAGATCGAGTACGTGGTCGGGCGCGCGTTGTACGAGAACAACGCGCGCGGCAAAATCACGGGGGATTTGGAGGGCATCACCAAGCTCGTCGTCGATGCCAAGACCCGCAAGCTGGTCGGCGTGCACGTGATCGGCGAACGCGCCACCGAGCTCGTGCACATCGGTCAGACCGCGATCACGCTCGGCGCCACCGTCGACGTGTTCATCGACATGGTCTTCAACTACCCAACCCTCGCCGACTCCTACAAATACGCGGCCTACGAGTGCCTCGGCGGCCTCGCCGCGCGGTCGTCCTGAAGCGACCCGCGGCGAGCCCAGCGCGGGGCGCTCAGTTGTACGTGAACGTGGCCATCAAGGCAGGCGTGATCGTGGAGTACTTCTGAGTCACACCGTCCGCCGAATAGCTCAGCGGTGCGTAAATGAAGCGCCCGAGCACACCAATGCTCCATTCATCACTGACCCACCAATCATTGCCAAAGCCCACTCCCAGTGCCAGGCCAGTCGGATCATTGGTGCTCGTCGTTCCGTCACTCGCCTGAGCACTCAAGACGCCGTAGCCGACCAAGGCCTCCAGATGCAGCCCTTTCGTGGGGTCGAAATAGTAGTCACCGAACAGCGCCACGACCGACAGAGTGAGGTGACCGTCGAAGCTCTGCGATACGCCGCCGCTCTTTGCTGACGGGCTCGGCACGTCATAGCCCGTAAGCCCGCCCCCGATCGCCAGGCCTGGGATTGGGGAGCCACCAAACCAGGCGTCGAAGCCAATACCCACACCGCCAAGTGTCGCGGAGGGCGCAGTCAGCGCCGAACCGCTTACCGAATAGCTACTACTCACGTAACCAAAGCCCGTTGCCCCACGAAAATAGAAACCATCATGCGTATGTGGATCAGCCGACGCCGTCCCCGCAATGACCATTCCCCCCAACCCAACCACCACGCTCAGCCATTTCTTATTCATCGGCTCGATCCCTCTTTCTTTCAGCGCCAGAGACAAGTCCAGACGCTATCTCTAACTTAGGCGGACTCGAGGAATGTCCGCAAGCTCCGGCGCTCGCCTACATCAGAGTCGGGTCCCGGAGCGGCTGTTTTTGGCTCCGGAATGGCTCGCTGACCCGCGCGAGTGCTTGCGACGCGAGAACCAAAAAGAGCAGTGTCAGCGTTCGGCGTTGCCGCTCCGCGCTCCAGGCGCGAGCAGGCTCCATTCCATGATCGCGACGTAGCCGTCCTGCACTGCAACGACGAAGCGCAGGTCATTTTCATAGACCACCGTGCCAGGCGCGTGTTGATGCGATTCCCGCCAACCGACGGCACTTTTTACGAAGATCGTGATCTTGTTGAGCACCGCCACGCACTCGATCGCGCCGAAGGCGCGCACGCGACGCAAGACAGCCTCGACGGTGTCGGAGAAGCTCAACGTTCGCTCGACTGGAGTCCAGTTTTTCCAATAGCTGCCCGGCCCCTGAGGTCTCGCGCTGTCCCAGAGCGCCGTAAACCCAGTGGCGACGCGCGTGGCCAGTCGAGTCGCCGCCATCTGAATTTTGAGGTCCAGAGTGTCGCGGCAGTCGCTGCTCTCGAGCGCAAAGCTCTCGGCGTCCAGAATGTCGCCGGAATCGAACGCGTGCTCGATCTTGTGACAGGTGACCGTCCAAGATTGACGGTTCTCTAGCAGCGCGCGCACCGTCGGGTCGGGACCTCGACCTTCCGGCAGCGGCGAAGGGTGAAAGTTGACCGCGTATTTGAGGTGCGAGCGCCATTCGGGGATACGCCAAGAGTAACTTGCAACGACCAACGCCTCGCACCCGTCCTCCTGCAAGTGGCGTAGCGCCGTGCTGTCGAGCGGCGAGAGCTGCACCGCCATCTTGCGCTTTTGAGCCCACTCGACGATGCCCTTATTCTTGTGCAAGCGATCATCGACCGGAGTGATGAAGAGCTTGATCGGATCCCAACCGGCATTGACAAGCGCGTGCACCACCCCAATGTACCGATCGGTGGCGGCCACGGCGCAGCGCATCATCAGCTAGCCTATCAAGGTTTCTCGCGCGGCGTGCTAGGAATGCGCCCGAAACCGCGGGAAATACGGGCGCGCCGCTGAGCGCACCAGGTCCCCTCCGGTGCTATCGTCGGCCAACTCTTTTATGCGGCTCTCTGTCATCGTAGTAAATTGGAATTTGCGAGACGAGCTCGCAGCCTGTCTCGCATCGCTCCGCGCGCAAACACATCGCGACTTGGAAGTCATCGTCGTCGACAACGGATCCAAGGACGGCTCCGTCGAGCTAGTGGCGGATGAGTTCCCAGAGTTCAAGCTACTAAGCGAAACCGAGAACCTCGGGTTTGCCGAGGGCTGCAACCGCGGCATCCACGTGGCGACGGGCGAGTGGGTGGCCATGCTCAACAATGACGCGGTCGCCGACCCCGCTTGGGCGGCAGAGCTCGTTCGCGCAGCCGAGCACGGCCCGGAACGCCTCGGGATGCTGCAGTCCCTGATGCTCTTCAAGCAGAGGCCGGACACCATCAACTCGACAGGGATCGAACTCGAGAAAAATGGTGGAGGCCGCGATCGGCGCGAGGGGATGCCGCGCCAAACCAGCGTCACGGAAGAAGAGATTTTTTGCTGTTGCGCTGGCGCTGCCGCCTATCGCCGGGTGATGCTCGAGCAAGTGAAGCTTCCCGGCGGCTATTTCGATCGCAGTCATTTCATGTACTACGAGGACCTCGATCTCGGCTGGCGCGCGCGCCTCTCCGGTTGGTCGGCGAGCTACGTGCCAAGCTCGGTGGTTTACCATCGCTACCACGGCAGCTCGGATCGGCATGGCCGAACCTGGATGGTTACGATGGGCCGCGCGAATCGCATTCGCACGTTGCTCAAGAACGCATCCTGGTCGTTCCTGCTGAGGCTGAGCTTGAACCTCGTGGGCGCTGGCCTCGAGCTGCTCTGGTATGCCAAGGCTCGCGGCGCCGCAGCGCTGTACCGAGCGGTGAAGCACGGTTTGACGGCGCGCAGGAACGTGACCGCGCTGGCTACCGAAGATCGCCGTAACATCGAAGCGAAGTGGCTCGCGCCGAGATGACGAGCGATCCGTCGCCCTCAGCCGCCAGCGCGCTTCAGCGTAAAGCACGCGTGGGCGCAGTCGTGCTCGTCGTGCGCATGATCGCGCTGCAATTCATCGTGCTCGGCGGTGACGTCTACCTGCGTCGTCGGCTGCAGCCGGCTGATTTCGGCCTATTCGCGATCGTGCAGTTTGCGCTGGCTTTCTTCGCCTATTTTGGTGATGCCGGTCTGGGCGGCGCGCTCATTCAAAAGAAAGAGGAGCCCAGTCAGCGGGAGCTGTCCAGCGTCTGGATGCTCCAGGTTCTGCTGTCACTGGGCGTTGTGGTCATCATCTGGTGCCTAGCGCCCCTGATAGTGAGCTTCTGGCCAGACATGACGAAGCAGGGCATCTGGATATTTCGCGCGCTGGCAATCGATCTATTGCTGACCGGCCTGCGCTCGGTGCCGATGCTGCTGATGGAGCGCGAGCTCCAGTACCGCCGGCTGTCGGTGTTGGACGTGATTCTCAACATGGGCTTCTATCTCACCGCCGTCTTGCTTGCCCAGCAGGGCTTCGGCGTAATGTCCCTGGTCGGAGCCGTGCTCACACAAGGCGTCTTCGGAGTCATCGGCGCTTTTGCGATGCGCCGCTGGAAGCCGTCACTGGTCCTCGATCGCGCCGCGCTCTCGCCCATCATCAAGTTCGGCATTGCCTACCAAGCCAAGAACCTGATCGGTTTCTCTTTCAGCGCCATCGCACCGGTGTACGGCGGGCGAGCGCTCGGTCAGGCCGGCCTGGGCTTCGTGAATTGGGCACAAACCACGGCCTATTTCCCGCTAAAGCTCGTGGGCATCATGTCCCGCGTCACCTTTCCCCTGTACAGCCGCTTGCAGGACGACAAGGCCGCCTTCGCGCGCTCGCTCGAACGCTCGCTGCAAGTCTGCGTGCTCGGCACGTTGTTCTTCTGTGGGCTGGGGCTCGCGCTCGGGCCCAACTTGGTGCGCACGATTTACACGGACAAGTGGCTGCCGGGCCTACCGCTCTTCTACGTGTACGTGTCCGGGATTTCGATTGGCTTTTTCGCGCCGTTCGTCTCCCCTGCCCTGGACGCGATCGGCCGTCCACAGATCTTGGTTCGGTTCTCGATCGCTTGGACGCTCGCAACCTTGGTGCTCGTCATGCTCGCCACGCCGCGCTGGGGCGCCATGGGCTTCGTCGTCGGCACTTGCATCCCGATGATCGGTGGCAACTTGCTGCTCTACTACGTGGTGCGCAAAATTTTTCCGGACTCGCGTTTTTTCCCGAGAATCCGCGCAGCGGTCGTCGGTGGCGCGTGCGTTGCGCTGGTCGGCAGGTACGCGCTGTCGAGCTGGGCTTACGGCCCGGTTCGCTTTTCGGCCGCCGTTTTGGCTCTGGTCGCGCTGTTTTGCCTAGTCGTGGCCGCGATCGATCGTTCCCTTCTCAAGGACGCAATGCAGATCCTCCCGAAGCGCCGTCAGGCGCTGGGCTCAGCCTCACCCTGACCTGCCGAGGCCGCTCTGAGCCGCTGCTGCTCAGACCTTGGGTCTCTCGGACTGAATCCGAGTGCCGCTCAGTGCCTCTCGCGCAGCGGCGAGGAGTGATTTGCGTTCCGGCGGACGACGATCGAATTGGACACTCGACATGTCGTAGCCCGTCGCCTGCATCGCAGCCAGCACGGCGGTCAGGGATACGCGAGCGGGGTTGTCGCGCAGCAGCTGCGCCTTGACGAACGGCATCCCCGCCGCGAGCAGCGCCTGAGGCTGATACAGCGTCGGGTTCTGCCGCCGAGCGCACAGCCGCGCCTTTCGGCTCGGAGAGCTCACCCAAGAGGCTACGGGCACGAAGGCAGCAGGCCGGAGCCCGCCTTCACACAGGAACTTGGTCAAGCCGACTTCGTAGCTGCGAATGAGTTGATCCTTGTCTCGGTACGGGAGCACGGCCGAAAAAAACCGCGAAAACCCAGGAAAAGCCAGAGCGCGCTTCTTGA
>DATHOI010000885.1:0-3796 GCA_035485095.1 Polyangiaceae bacterium
ACGGCCGTCGCGCTCGCCGTGCTCGAAAAGCTCGTCGCCCGCGGCGTGATTCCGAAGAACGAGAAGGTGGTCTGCGTCTCCACCGCAAACGGCCTAAAATTCACCGAATTCAAGGTCGGCTATCACGAGCGCACCATCCCCGGTGTCGACTCCACTTTGGCCAACCCGCCTGTGATGCTGCCGCCCAAATACGGCGACGTGATGGACGCGATCTCGAAGCGCTTCGGCTGACAACAGCTACGTCGCGGCGGCTAGCACGGCGAGGGGCGTGGCCGTCGCGTCGTGTGGCAGTGGCGTAGCCGGTGGCATGGCGTCGCTCGGCGTTGCGTCGCTCGGCGTTGCGTCGCTTGGCGTTGCGTCGCTTGGCGTTGCGTCGCTTGGCGTCGCGCAGTGAGACATGGCTCTCGCGGGCTGCAATCTGAACGTCGAATTCAACGTTCAGATTTTGATGTGCAGCGGGGTTCGGTCGCGGACACGCGCGGTTTTTGTTGCGTCAGCACACTTTTTTTGCGAATTTGAAGGTTGAATTCGACGTTCGTTTTGGAAATGGAGAGCGCAGATCGGCGCGGTTCGCTGTGACTGTTCGGTTCATCGAGATAGATTTCGCGCAGCGGCATCAGTAGCTTGGCTCACCCATGATCGCCGCGGCTTTCGGTCGCTCCTGCGCCTCGACGCGCTCTCGCGCGCTGCGCCTCGACGCGCCTTGCCGGCGGGTTACGAGGGCGAGGCGGGGGCGGGGCTTAGAAGGTGAGCAGCGCTGCGGCGCCGCCGCTTTCGCGGCCAACGTAGGGCAGAACGTGGAACGTACCCTTGGGCGGGGTGTGGAGCTTGGCGGCTTTGGCGGCGGGGGCGGCGGTCGCGTCGTCGCTGCTGGTGAGCAGGACGATGCCCGTTACGCCGAGAGTGACGGCGACGCCGAAGGCCATGTCCGCGATGAGCGCGTTACGCTCGGTGTCGTCCGCGCTCTTGGTCGTGGGATTGCTGTCGAAGTCGCTCTTTGATTGCAGCGCTTGCACGCCGAAGATCGTGCCGATGATGGCGCCGCCGGTAGCGATGCCCAGGGTTACATAAGCGGGCACCTTGCTGTGCTTCTCGGGTGGCGGCGGTGGCGGGGGGGTCGGAGCGACCTCTGGTGTCGGTGGCGGCTCGGGAGGCGGCGCGACGTGCTCGGCGAGATCGACCTTTTGCTCGACTTTCACGCCAGATTTTACGTCCACGTCGACGTCTTTCGCGTCATAGCCTGGGGCCGTGAGCGTGAGCTTGTGGGGACCGGGCGCGAGCTTGAGCACGATCGGCAGCAGACCTGACTGGATCACGCCGTCGACGGCGAGCTGAGCGCCGACTGCTGCGCTGCTGACGGTCACTTCACCGACTTGCCCGGCCTTCAGGGTCGCCAAGCGGGTCTGCGCATCCGTCGTTTTCTCGTCACCGAGATGGCCGATGTTCGGGTCGGCGAGCAGCGTCTCGTAGGCCTTGATCGCGTCGGCGGTCTTGTTTTGTTGGTCGAGGGACTTTGCCGCCCAGTAGGCGGCGGCCGGCGTCGGGATCAGCTCGACCGCCTTGGAGAATGCGGTGTAGGCGGCCGCGAAGTCATTGGCGGCGTAGGCCTTCTCGCCCTCGCCGTAGGCCTTGCGTGCGGCGTCGCGCGTCTTCTTGTCAGGGGGCTTGCTGGCGTCCGCCGGTGCGGCCGGTTTGGCCTTGGCGTCGGCCTTGTCGGCCGCGTGAGCGCCGGAAGAAAACGACAGGACGCCCAGCATGACGAGCGCCGGCAGAGCGGCGCCCCCAAACAGGGCAAGACGAGAAAACGGCGCAAAGGGGGTGGAACGTCGCATGATGCCTCCGCCGCCTGGGAGGCCCAGTGCGGCAAGCAGAGGGTAATCCGCTATGGATGCCGGGGACAAGCCCCGGTTTCGCTATAGTGTCGCGGGGGCTGGCGCTCCAGGGCGCTGCCGGCGCTTCCCCACGCTCCTCGGTCCCCCGACGCTATGAATCCCGACCTGCCGAACGACACTTCTCCCGAACATGCGCCGGGTGCATCCGCGGAGGGAAACTCCGAGCTCGCGCACGTGAGTGCGGAGCCGAAGCGTCGTACGTTGCCGCCGCCGGAGTGGATGGGGCGCGACGGGCCACGCTCGGCCGCGTCGCTTGCGCTGCAACGCTATGAGCTCGACATGCCGGTGCCGCATCGCATGGGTGCGCGTGCCGAGCTCGCGTCGCTCGGCGCGCGACTTGCGGCGGCGAGCGCCACTGGGGACGGCGAACGCGAACGCGTCGCGGCCTCGTCTCTGTCGCGCGCTCTTGCTGCGCGCGGCACCGAGCTCGAGCTCGCCACGCGTTACGCGCGGCGCTCGCTGCTCCTCGGTGAAGACCCGGTGTTGCGCGTAGAGCTCGCGGGTTGGTTTGCGAGTCTCGGAGAGCCGTCACTCGCCGCCATCACGTTGCGGCCGTTGCTCGCGGGCAAGAAGGGTCCGGACGCTGCTGCTCTGCAAGCGCGCTTGGCGGTGCTGCTCGGTCGGGCCGGTGATGCCGAGGGGCAACGCGAGGCTCTGACGCACGCTGCCGCGGAAAATCCCAGTGAATCGCAGCCGCTCGAGCTCTTGGGCGCGATCGGCGCGTGGGCTCCGCAGGTCGTGCCGGGGCAAGCCGCGGCGCATGCCTACCTCGAGGCGGCAGAGCGCCGGGACCGCTTGGGTGAGCGCTCGAGCGCGTTCGAAAATTTGCTGCGCGCGTTCGAAATGGCGCCCGACTTCGCGCCCGCTGCAGAGCGACTCGCGACCGTGCTGACCATGCGCAGCCGTGGCGGCGCCGCGGACGAGGTGCGGCGCGAGCACGCGCGCGCGCTCGGAGCAGACGGTCGCGGCGTACATCTCCAGCGCATGCGCAGCGCGATCACGGATGGTGATCTGCCTCGCGCCCTCGGCGCCGCATTCGACGCGCGCTTGGATGCCGAGATCGACCTGAAGAGTGTTTTGAGCGCGATCGAGCGCAAGGAAGGCGCACCGCTCGCGAGCGACATCGGTTTCGACGAGCTGCTCGAGCGCACGGGGCTACACGAGCTCTTGGCGTCACGTCTCGAGCTCGCCAGTGACCTGTTGGCCGGGCGCGAGCGCGCGCGGGTGCGTCTCACGCTCGGACGCCTGTATTCGGGTCCATTGGGGCGCCCGGATCGAGCCGTAGAAGCCTGGATTGAAGCCTTGGTCGCGGATCCAGGCAATGCCGAAGCCAAGACCTTTTTGCGCAATCACGCGAGCGCTGCGCGCGACTACGCGCCGCTCGTGGAGGCGTTGATCCGCATCGGCGAGAGCGGCGCGGGCGCCGAGCGTAACGGGTGTTTGCGCGAGCTCGCGACGCTCGCCGAAGAGCGCTTGTCGGACCCGGGGCTGGCGAGCTGGGCGTTCGAGCGGCTGCTCGAGACGGAGCCCGATGAAGGCATCCGCCTCGCCATCGAGCGCCTCGCGCCACGTGTGACCGCGCAGAGCGACGCCTTGTCCAACGCGGAGAGCGAGCTCGAGCAGGCGCACGGCGGAGACCGCGTCGAGCTCTTGTCGCGCGTCGCGACGTTGCTCCAGGGTCGTCCCGATCGCGCGGATCGATTGAGCGCGGCGCTCCGGGAGCTGTGTCAGCTCGTGCCAGGGGACCGCGGCTACCAGAGCGCGCTCGAGCGCGTCTTGATCCGCAAGGGTCGCCTCGCCGAGCTCGAGGCGGAGCTCGAACGGCTCAGTGAGCGCGCGGGCTCCGCGCTCGAACGCGCGCGGCTTGCGCTGCTCCGCTCCAACGTGCGTCGCCGTCGTGGTGA
>DATHOI010000886.1:0-3867 GCA_035485095.1 Polyangiaceae bacterium
GGGCGAAGCGTGAACGGGATCTGAAATATTTTCTCCAAGTAGTTGAGGGGCGTCGATTGCCAGTGCAGTCGCTCCTCGTCAGAAATGCCGTCGTGTGCCTCCAGTAGCTGCTCGGCGCTGCCAACACCCAGCCGGTGCTTCAATGACTGGAGCAGCCGCCGCGAGTCCACGCCTACCACTACGACGAACAATGGGAACGCCAGAAGCAAGTGCACCGCCTGCAATACGTCGACCACTTTGTCTTCCGGGCAACGGTCGAGGTCGTCGATGTACAGAATGATGCGATCGATGCGAGGCAGCTCCCGCTTGCGCGGAAGTGCGCCCGTCTCCATGGCCGCCTCTGTTTTTGCCTCACTCAGCAAATCGCTGAGCTTCTGAAAGTCCTGGCGCGCTCGGGCCACTAGCCCCAAATGCCGGCGATAATCGCTGCTTTCTCGGCGCTCCTGAATGAACTCCGACATGCGCTGATCGGCTCGCAAGCGCGCGAGCTCGCGGTCGACGGCCTGCACGCGCTCTTGCGCGGTGCGGCGCTGCTCTTCCGCCAATACGAGCCGGCTTTCGACTAGCTCGCGGTCGGCCACGAGCTTTCTCTTGCGCTCGTCTTGCTTCGTTCGCAGCTCGCTCTCGTAGCTCGCGAGCGCGCCGCTGACCGTCTTCACGACGCTCGTTGCTTTGCTCAAAATCGGGCCGAGGATCGTCAGCACGGCGCTCAAGATGGCGAGCACATTCGCGCGGCCAGCAAACCAGTTGGGCAGTAGTTGACCGGCGTAGTCAGGCGCGTAGTGAATGCCCGCCGCGAACCCCGCAGCAACGACGAACAACAGCGCGGTCGCGAACGGACGATTCCTGATACCGCGGGCTATGCTGCGCACGAGGCCGAGCAAGCCGCGGAGCTCGACGAGTTGCTCCTTCACTTCGCTCGTCTTGGCCTGAATTTCCGAGATACCGAGCATTTTTGCGGCCTTGCTCAGTTGCTGCTCGACGTCCGGTCGCTTGGCGATGGTCCGATACGCCGCCTTGACGAGCTCCGCCGCGCCGAGCCCGCGCTCGATCTCGTCGTGATGCTGGTTCAAACACTCGATCTGCTGGGTGACGGCCGTCTTTTGCGCTTCCGCAGCGGCCTTGACGCGCTCGGCCTCGCCCAGCACGTCGCGCGCGCTCGAGGAAGCGGCCAACAGACGCGCGCGTGCGTGAGTCGGGTCGTCGACGTCCTTGAGTAGATCTCCGCTTTCGTCCTGCAACGCGCGAGCCAGGCCGTCGAAGATCTCTTCAGCCAGATTGGCCCACAAATTCGTGTCGATGTAGTGCCAAGCATTGAACCAAAGCTGAACGATGTTTTTGCAATACGCAGATTCCTCGTTCGGTCGGCGCCTTCGTTCCTCGGTCAGGTTTTTCAACCATTTCTGCATCTCCTGCATGAAGAACGTCTTGCCCGTGCCCCAGTCGCCGAAGAGCCCGATCGAAACGGGCGGCTCTACGTCCCGCGCGGCGATCACCGAGCACAGCGCTTCGACCTCTCGTCCCAAACCGAGCACGTCCAAACCGGCAGCGCGATCGGAGCCGAAACCAGCGATTGCTCCGGTCGCGGCACGCGGCGCAACCGCGCTTTGCGTGGTCGTGCTCGTCGCCGCGTCCGCCGACGGCGCGTTGCTTGGCGGAGCGTCGCGCGGCGCGGTCGGGATCGCCGGCTCGGGCGTCCGCGTCCGCTCCGGCGCGTCGTCCAAGGCGATGTTCTCCTTGCGTGCACCGCGTTCGACGAGCGCCTGAATCACGGGCGAGTCCTCGACTGCGAGCGCGCCATACAGCAAATGCCGGCTCTTGATTTGCTTGGCGCTTCGCTGCCTCGCCAGATCGTCGGCATTGCGCAGCGCGAGCCAGGCGTGCGCCGACAAGCTCGGTAGCTCACTCAACGTGCTGACTCGCGCTTGCGTGGGGTCGGGAAGCGGACCGTCGAGCGCCTCACCCAGCGCGCTGCGCAACGCGGGGCCCATCAGTCCGCACTTGGTAAAAAGTCGGTCCGCAGGTCCGTCTTTCTTTGCCGCAAGTCCGAGGATCAGATGCTCGACGCGGAGCGAGCGTTGTCCGGCTTGTTCTCTCAGCGCGTCGGCGAGCGCCAACGCCGAACGTGAGGACGAGCTGAGGCGCTGAAAGAGCTCTTCGCGGTCACGGGGACCCCTCGTGACGCTTTCTTCCTCGTCTACTATCTGCACGCCGTCCTCCACCGCGCGCGTGACCCGATCCGTTCGCGCGTCGTCAACGGACCACGAGTTACGAAAAAATGAAATAGTCAGACATCTCGCCTGTCATCCGCATGACAATCGCCGCCGCTCGGCGAGCAAGCGCCGAGCGAAAAGATCCGCGCGGCGAGCACGCGGTCGAGCATCGCGCCGTCGGCGGCGCACTGCCGGCGTGGGAGCGGCATTTGGCATCGCCTCACGACAGACCGCTATCGCGCTCGCTCAGCCCGAGTGACCGCGACGAGCCCCGACGCGCTGCGAGTTATCCGCATTGACCTGTCGCTCCGGCTCCTTACGTTAGGAGTTAGAAAGGCGCCCAGATCGGGCGCTTGGAAATACTCCCGAAACAATGCGGAAGTGACGCGGGATCGCGTCTGCGCGTAGAGCCCGGGGCCGCTCAGGTCGTCTTGAAAGTGCACAGATTTGCTCGAATGCTGGCGCTTTCCCGCAGACTTGCTTGACCTAGACCGGGTGAGGGCGCATGGACACGGCGGCGAAAACACTCAACTTCGCCCCATTTAACGACATGGAAAACGATTTGACCGAGGGCTCACCGAACACCCTGAGCCTCGCCTTCGTCGAAGGCCTGTATGCGGACTACCTGCGGGACCCGAGCTTGGTGGCCGAGGACTGGCAAGCCTACTTCGCCGAGCTCACTCCCGACGCCAATTTCACGAGTGCGCCCCAGCTCGGCCCCTCGTTTTTGACGCCCAGCTTGTTCAATCCGGCGCCGGCGACCAGCAATGGTCACGGCCGATCCGCGCTGAATGGCAATGGCAAGAGCAACGGCCACGGTAACGGCCACGCGGCGCCCGGTTGGGGCAACGGCGTTTCGGAAGCCGCGGTGCGCCAAGATCGCGTGGACGCGCTGATCCGCGCGTACCGCGTGCGCGGCCACATGATAGCCAAGATCGACCCTCTCGGTCTGCCTCGCCCGCTACAAGCCGAGCTCGACCCCGAGTTCCACGGTCTCACCGGGGACGACCTGGACCGGAAATTCTCGAGTCGAACCATCTTCGGTGCAGAGTCGCTCACGCTGCGCGAGATGCTGAAGCGGCTGCGCAACACGTATTGCCGCTCGATCGGCGTGCAGTTCATGCACATCGATGATCTGAAGGTCAAAAACTGGCTTCAAGATCGGATGGAAGGTTCGGAGAATCGCGTCGAATTGCTGCGTTCGGAGCAGCTCCGCATTTTCACGAAGCTCACCGACGCGACCACGTTCGAAGACTTCTTGCGCCGCAAATTCTCGACCGTGAAGACGTTCTCGCTGGCAGGCTCGGAGAGCTTGATCCCGCTCTTGGCGCTGGCCATCGACCGCGCTGGCGAGCACGGCGTGGACGAGATCATCTTGGGCATGGCGCACCGCGGCCGGCTCAACGTGCTCGCCAACATCATGGGCAAGAGCCCGCGCGAGATCTTCCGCGAGGTCGAAGACAGCGATCCCGAGCTCTACTTCGGCAGCGGCGACGTGAAGTACCACCTTGGGCACAGCTCCGATTTCGTCACCGAGAGCGGCAAGAAGGTGCACCTCTCGCTGTGTTTCAACCCGAGCCACCTGGAGTTCGTGAACCCGGTGGTGCTCGGCCGCGCGCGCGCCAAGCAGGACCGTGTGGGGGACACGTCGCAC
>DATHOI010000887.1:0-6474 GCA_035485095.1 Polyangiaceae bacterium
CATCGGTGGGTCGGGGAGCACGAGCGGCTCAGCGGGCGCGGGCACGGGTGGGGCAGGTGGCGCTGATTGCACCGGCCTGTGGAACGCTTATTCGGCTCTGGTTACCAAGGCGATGAGCTGCGACGCTGGTGTGGCTGGAGAATGCGTCGCCAACTCCAACATCATCAATGATTGCAGCTGCGCAGTGCCAGTGAACCAAGACAGCCCGTCCTACTCGGACGCGAAGAAGGCGCTTCAAACCTGGAAGAACGCGGGCTGCACCACCAAGGTGTGTCCCTGTGTGGCGCCCGGCACGCCGGCGTGCACGCTCTCCTCGGGCACGAGCTACGTCTGCACGGCGGGAGTGATCGCGACCCCGGGTTGAGCTTCGGGGCCCTTCACGGGCAACCCGTCAGCGCGTCGCGTCGAGCGCCCCGCGCGCAAAATCCGGCGGCCGAGCGCGCGCGGCTTCGATGATCTCGGGAATGCGCGCGGTTTCGACGCCGCGCCAATACACGTTCCACTCAGGGAGACGCACCATGCCGTCGCAAACCGACGCGTACCACGACGCGATCGGGTTCTCAGCGCGGCCGCGCCAGTACAGAGCCGGGTAGTCGCGCGACATGGCTTCCCACAAATCACGACCCATGCCTTCGCCTTGAGCCTCTGGCTCGACGGCAAACTTACTGAGGTAGGGAACCGGCGTGCTCGCGCAGACCACTGCGGCGCCGCGGTAATCCGCCTCTACATAGACCGCGAGCGGTGCGTGCTCGAAGAACTGCGCGTCGAGCGCACGCCCAAAGCTCGCCTCGAGCAATCGGCGTAGCCGCTCGACGTCGAGCTCTGCGTAGGAGCCATGGCGCGCCACCGCGCTGCCGAGCTTGATCAGCGTGCCGGCACCTTTCACCGTGAACAGCTCCTTGAGCAGGTTCAATGGTGACGTGACGCTGGCCAGCATTGGGCTTGGTTGCGCCAGCGCGATCAAGCGCTCGGCGGCGGCTAGCAGTTCGGCGTCACGCTTGGGCAGCGCCTTGCCAGACGCTATGCCGTCACGGTCCGTGCGCAGATTGATGATCGAGATGCGACCGGCATCCGTAGGCAGATAGTAACCGGGGGCCAACTCGAGCTTGCCGCTAGCCCGCGGCCGCAGCCCACCGCGGCGACGAAGCAGCACGAATTTGCGAGTGTCGAGCGCCTTTGCGAGGGTGCCCAGCTCGTTCAGGCGGTCCTCGATGGTCTGCCCTTCGAGCGCGCGGAAGTGCACGACCGGTAGCCGCTCCGCGCGCAGCTCGGCGCGCAGCGTTTCCGCCAAGCCCGCCTCACCCATTTCGTGCGGACACGGCTCCATGCCCGAGGCGGGCAAGCGTTTGACCAACCGCTCCGAGCTCTGCGCTCCGCGCTCCGGGTCGTACAGGCCGAGCACGACCGGCGCGTACAACCCCAAGTCCGCCAGGAATTTGAGTTGCTCGACGAGCGAACCGAGCGCGTAGCGCACGACGGTCGCGCCGGGCGCGATGATGCCGAAGCTCTCCTTCGGCAGCTTCAGGAATAGACGGAGATAGAATTCCGCCTCCGAACGACGGCCCACACTTTCCAAAAAGGTGAGCACGGCTTCGGCGGCGGCCGAGACGGGTGCTGACGCGGACAACTCTCTACTTGATCAGGTTCTGCACGTAAGTGACGAGATCCGCACTGCCAACGGCAGCGGGCGTCGCCATGCTACGCGCGAACCAGCGCACCGTCCAATGGAGCGAGTCCCCGGTAGTGCCCTTCGCGGTCAGGGTTTGGACCGCGCCCTGCTGCTCGACCTCGTTATATTTGTCGGTCTTGGCCGAGTAGACTTCTATCTCGGCCTCGCCCGTGGCGGCCATTCCAGCTGGAACGTCCGGGAACGACTTCACCAGCAGCAGGTTGCCGGCGGCGTGCGCGATCCAGCCCGACCCGTCGGCAAAGAGCTTGTAGTCGTGGGCGTCGGTCGGGTCGTTCTGGTACCAAACCGCGCCGGCCGCAGTGGTGATCGTGCTCGCCGGCGGCAGCGGGAAGTTGCCCGGCATGGGCGACCCGCTCCCGGGCGCGTAGAACGTGATGCCACCCGACGCGACCCGCGTGATCTCCCAAGGCGCGACGGTAACGGGGTTCGCCGTTTCGTTCTGCATCGTGTAATCGATGACGACCGCCTCTTTGGTGAGGTCGGCCGAGAATTTCTTGACCACCGAGATCATCGGCGCACCGACCGAGGTTGCGCTGGTGAAGGTAACCGAGCTGGCGTCCGCGACAGCCGTGTAGGGCTGGGAGTTGATGTTCGCAATGCTCGTCGTCGACGTCGGTGGGTAGACCCACGAGCTCTGAGGGCTCGGCCAAAATGTAGAACCCCAGTTGTCGGGATCGCCGGTGACCGCGGAGCTCGCGATCAGATCCATGCCCGTTGCGCCGCCGACGCGCAGCGCGGTCACGCGCGCTCCGTACGCCGGATCGATCTCGATGTACGTGCTACCGAACGCGAACTGATACTTGCCACCGGTCATCGTCAACATCAGTGAACTTGCGCCTCCTGCGCCTGCGGAACCCGTGCTGCCACTCGTACCCTGCGCGGCCCCAGCGCCACCACCGTTGCCCGTGCCGCCCGTCGCCGTGGCGCCCGCAGAGCTCTGCGTCATACCGCCGCTGGCAACGGTTCCAGATCCGCCATTGGCGGGCGAGCCCGTGCCGCCGGTGTTCTGGGTCGAGTTCGAGTTGCCCGCGCCGCTGCCGCCGGCGCTACACGCCGCGAGAGCGCACAGTGACGCGCTCGCCAGCACCGTCGAGAGAGAACCCAAACGCGGACGCCTACGAGCAACGCTACGGGAGGTCATGCTCATTTTCTCGTATCATTCGCAGATCGATACCGCAACGCTGCGAGCACACGAAATGGCGTCCTTTTCCGGCCCGGCGCAGTAAGCAAATTGGAAAGTGTCTTTCCCATTGTCTGCTCAGGGGCGACGCGGGTCGGGTAGGATAGCCGCATGCACGTCGGTCTCGTGACGCCACCCGGAGTCTTGGGTGATTTCGTGGCGCGCGCCATCGAGCCCGCTGGCCACGCGCTGTGCGTCGCGCCGAGCGTGCACGCGCTGTTCGAGCAAGCCGAGACCAAGCCGCAAGTCGTGCTGTTCGCCCCCGTGATCGAAGATCGTACCGCGCACGAGGCCCTAGCTCGAGCCAGAAGCGACGGCCTCCCGGTGGAGCGCGCTGTGTATCTCGGGCTCGTACCCGAGGACTGCACGCGCATGCAACGCGAAGGCTTTGCGCGCTGCTTGGCGTTACCGTTTCAAGCGCGAGATCTGCTGGAGGCTCTAGAGAGCTCGGCGCGTGGCAGGCTACGCGTCTTGCTGGTCGATGACAGCGTGCTGATTCACAAGCACACCGTACCGCTCTTGACCACCGCGGGTTATGACGTGAGCGAAGCGTGGGACGGCGCAGAGGCGCTCGAGCTACTGCGTCGCGAACGCGCCGACTTAGTGCTCACCGACGTCGAAATGCCACGGCTCGACGGCTATGCGCTGTGTCTGGCGTTGAAGAATGATCCGACGACCGAAGGCATCCCGGTCATCATCTGCTCGTCGCTCGGTGAAGCGAATGACCTCGAGCGCGGCTTCGACGTCGGCGCGGACGACTATTTGGTCAAGCCCGTGGTGCCAGAGGAGCTCGTCAGCCGGCTGCATTCGTTGCTCGCGACACGTATGTTGAGCGGGCGCGAACGCGTGCTCGTGGTCGACGACTCGGCCGCCATCCGGCACCTCGTTTCGGATTGCCTGCGCCGACAAGGCTTCGTCGTGAGCACCGCGGTCGACGGTCAGGACGGCCTCGAAAAGGCCAAGCTGGAGCGCCCCGAGCTCGTGCTCACCGACTACGACATGCCACGCATGAACGGCTTCGAGCTCGTGCTGGGCCTGCGCCGTGATCCGACCACCCGCGACATCCCGCTCGTGATGCTCACGGCACGCGAGAGCAAGCGCGACCAAGCGCAGATGCGCGCGGCTGGCTTGACGAGCTACTTGGTCAAACCGTTCGGGCCCGACAAGTGCGTCGCGATCGTAGAACGTGTGCTCGCCGAATCACGCCTTGCTCGCTACAAGGAGGCGTCGCGACTGTACATCAGTGAGGGGGCCGTGCAGGCCGCCGAACAGCTGTCTCGCGGCAGCTCTCTGGGCGACATCCGAGCGCGTGAGGTCGACGCAACCTTGCTCTTCAGCGACATCTCCGGCTTCACCAACATGAGCTCCAAGATGACGCCCGCGGAGGTCGTGGCAATCTTGAACGAGGCCTTCGACTCCCTGTGCATCGTGATCAAGGATTTTGGGGGCGATATCGACAAGTTCATCGGGGACGCGATCATGGCCGTATTCGAGGAGCGCAGCGACTTCGACCAGAGTCATGAGCTGCGTGCGGCGCGCGCCGCTTGGGGCATGCAGCGTTCGCTCGACGTGTTCAACGCCAAGAAGCCCCACGAGCCGCCGCTGGTGATGCGCATTGGGCTCAATTGCGGGACGGTCGTGCGCGGTGACATCGGCTCGCGCTTCGTGCGTCGTGACTACACATGTATCGGGGACGTGGTAAACCGCGCCCAACGCCATGAATCCAAGGCCCCGCTCGGCGGCGTGCTGCTCAGCCGAGACCTCTATCACCGCATCGCCGATCAGGTCATCGTCGAAGAAATGCCTGGCCTCACCCTGAAGGGTATTGATGAGCCAGTGAGCGCCTATATCCTCAAAGGGTTTTCTTGAGTCATGAAATCGATCTCCAAACGCCCCGTGATCGTGCTGTCCATCGCCAGCGTCCTGCTCGCCTTCGGCGTCGCCGCCAGCGCTGAAACGGCCGACGCGCTGCTGCGGCGCTATCCGTATGATCCCGCGTGCGCCTGGGGTCGGATCGGGAATGGCAAAGGCATCATCGTGCGTTGCTTGAGCGAGACCGAGGCGCAGGCTCTGCGCGCCGGAACGGTACCGGCTTTGCCAGTTGCCAGCGCCGCTCCGAGTCTTGCCCCGAGCGCCAACCCGCCCACGCCCACCCCCGCCAGCACGAGCTCGAGCGCAGCCACCCCGAGCGAGGACGACACCGACGCCGGACCGCCCTCCGCCAATGATGAAAAGCTGGACGTAACCGTCGGCCCGGTCACCGCTGACAGCGGCGAGCTGGGCATCGGCAAGCTCGGCGCGCCACGTGATCGCTACGCGAAGTGCGTGAACGACAACGGCGGCCTGAAAGAAGCAGCGGCCGAAGTTCAGGTGCGCTTTTTGGTTCGGCAACGCGGACGAGCCGAGGGTGTCTCGGTCGTCAAGCGGACGGGCGTGAGCACGGAAGCGGCGCGCTGTGTGTCCGAGGTCGTCGATCGTCGCTACGTGGGCGTGCCCGACGCACCGATCGTCGGCGCGACGGTCGTGATCAAGTTCGCCAAGGCTGCGAAGTGAGTGACGAGCCGCGCGAATCGTCGAGGGGCAAGCGGCTGCGGGTGCTCCTGGTCGATGACTCCGCGTTCATGCGCGGCGCCGTAGCGCGGCTACTCGGAAGTGATCCGCGCTTCGAGGTGGTGGGTCAGGCGAGTGACGGCGCACAGGGCGTAAAGCTTGCGCTCGAGCTGAAGCCCGACGTGATCAGCATGGATTTCAACATGCCAGGGTTGAACGGCGCGGCCGCCACGCGGCTGATCCTGGCCCAGCACGCGATCCCGATCGTCATGCTCAGTGCGCACACCCACGAGGGTGAAGCCGCTACGGTCGAGGCGCTCACGGCGGGGGCCGTCGATTATGTCGCCAAGCCCGAGGGTGAAGTGAGCGCCAACCTCAGCGCCGTGCGAGACGAGCTGATCGCGAAGCTCATCGCAGCGGCCGGAGCCAACGTCGCTTTTCACGACTTGCCGCCGCCCTCGGCGCTCGATTCCCGCCCGAGCTCGGTGCGTCGACCGGCACCGCCAGGCTTGAAATTGGTGGCGATCGCCGCGTCCACGGGCGGACCAGCGGCCTTGGCGGAGCTAGTGCCGGCGCTGGCGCTCGGCACTCGAGCGACGCTCGTCATCGTGCAGCACATGGCGCGTGGCTACACGCGAGCGCTCGCAGCTCAGCTCGCGGAGGGCGCCCGCTTCCCAGTGTGCGAAGCAGAAGCCGGCGTAGAGCTGTGCGCGGGGACGGCTTGGGTGGCCGCTGGCGATCGGCATCTGCTGATCGATCAACGGACGCGACTGGCGTTGAACGAGACAGCGCTCGTCAACGGCGTCCGGCCCGCCGCCGACGTGACCCTCGGCTCAGCGGCGCAACACTTCGGAGCCCGCACCATGGGCGTCATCTTGACGGGCATGGGCAAAGACGGCGCGCGCGGCTTGGCGCAAATCAAAGCCGCGGGCGGCGTCACGGTCGCCCAAGACCGACAGAGCTCCACCGTGTACGGCATGCCGAAAGCCGCGGTCGAGCTCGGCGTGGTAGACACGGTCGCGCCGTTGTCGCGCATTGCTAGTTTGATCAACCG
>DATHOI010000888.1:0-5793 GCA_035485095.1 Polyangiaceae bacterium
CCACCGCACCGGCACCTCCTTCACCCTCACCCGCGGCGCCCCCATCAGCGACAGCGCCGCCACCTTCGCCGCAACCGCCCGCGGAGCCACCCCCGGCGCCGCTGCCAAACGACGCTGCTCGTGCGCCCGCGGAGCCGGCCGAGACTGACAAGCGCCTCTCGGATGTCGTGGTCACCGCCTACAAGCGCGAACAGAAGATTCAAGACGTACCGATCGCGATCACGACCGTGACGAAGCAACAGATCGACGATCGCGCCATCGACACCTCGAACGACATCGAACGCATCAGCCCGAATTTATCGGCTCAAGCGAGCGGGAGTCGGTCGTCGCGTCCGCGCTGGTTTCTACGCGGTATCGGCTCCAACGACCCTTCGGTCAATCTCGAGAGTCCGATCGGTATCTATCAAGACGAGGTCTACATCGCGTACGGCCCGCTGCAGAGTTTTCCGCTGTTCGACCTCGAGCGCGTCGAGGTCTTGAAGGGACCGCAAGGCACGTTGTGGGGAAAAAACACGACAGGTGGCGCGATTCATTTCGTCTCGCGCAAACCGAGCTTCGATACGTCGGGGTACGCAAAGGGCACGCTCGGCAACTACGGGGTGTACGGCGCGGAAGCCGGCTTCGGTGGTCCTGTGATTGGAGATTGGCTGGCCGCGCGCGCCTCGGCCTACTACGAGGAGCAAGCGGGTTGGGCCACCAACCTGCGTGATGGCAGCAAGGACCCTCAATACAACGATTTCGCCACGCGCTTGCAGCTGCTCGCGAATGTGACTGACGACATCGACGTGCTGTTGAGTGGTCGCTTCCGCGTGCTCAACGGCGGGGTCGCCGAGGTCTATCCGGTGGGACCATTGCCGGGCGGCGTGATCCAGCAATACCCAACGGCGCCCACGACGTACACTCCCACTTACGGCAATAATCCGCAGGCAGGCGATTCGTTTTACCGCGGTCCGGGCTCGAGCTTGCTCCAGAGCCGGGGTGCCACCGCGACCATCAACTGGCACATCGGTGACTATACCGCGACGTCGATCAGCGCGATCGACGGCGCAAACAACGATGCCGTCGCGACGACCAATTGGCCCGACCCGAACTTCGACCAAGCGGGCACGTATTCTTCGGTGCAGTCGCGGCAGGTAACGCAGGAACTGCGGCTTACTTCGCCAAAAGCCGATCGCTTCAATTGGATCGCCGGCTTTCACTATTTCAACTGGAACCTGTTCAGCGACGCTGCGTCTGGCACGTTCGGCCCCGTCGCTTCCAGGAAGAGCTTCATCGACAATCGGTATCGTCAAGACAACGTGAGCTACGCCGGCTTCGCGAGCGCGAAGCTCGAATTCACCAAGGCTCTAGCGCTCACCGGCGGCTTGCGGCTCACCTACGACAAGAAGTACGTGCGCGTGCAGCGCGCTAGTGGCTCTGGTGCGGGCTTGCTCGACAACGACCGCAGTGATTGGTTCGACCCCGACGCATACGGTTCGCCACTTGGCCTGATTTCCCAGGCGGCAACCAAAGGTTGGTCGCAGGTCACGTTCGACGTCACACCCGAATACCACGTGACGAAGGCCGATCTCGTCTATGCTCGTTTCGCCAAGGGCTTTCGCGCGGGCACCTTCAATCCGGCGATCATCCCTGCGACCGGCGGCAACGCGGCTTACTTGCCGGTCGTGAACCCGGAGACACTGTACGACTGGGAAGTGGGCGCAAAGACCGAGTGGCTCGACGGTCGCTTGGTCGCAAACGCTTCACTCTTCTACTACTTGCTGCAGAACGCGCAGCTCAACGTGCAACAGCCCAATCCGACTGGCATCCCCGGTGCGAACACCAGCATTCTGCAAAATGCAGCGGGCGGAAACATCAAAGGCGCCGAGCTCGAAGTCGACGCGTTGCCAATCGACGATCTCAAGCTCCATGGCGGGCTCGGCTTGTTGAAAGCCGTATACACGGACTTCGTCACCTTCCAGGGGACACAGACGGTCGACGCTAGTGGCAACCAATTCTACCGCACGCCCGAGGTGAGCGCGGTCGCGGGCGCGGACTACACGTTGCCCGTGTCGAGAGAGTCAGCGGTGGGCGCGGGCACCGATTGGCTGTTCCGCAGCCGCATTTATCACAACGCCGTCGTCCAGAATGACCCGGTGCAGCAGACTCCGGCTTACGCCATCGGCAACGTCGAGGCGCGCTTCGTGACGGGTCGAGGTCGGTTCACGCTGCAAGCTTACGTGCGCAACGTCGCGGACAAGTCGTACAAGGTGTTGTCACAAGTGGTGACCGTGGGTGCCTACCCGACTTCACTCGGGCCACCGAGAACCTACGGCTTGCAATTCATTGCCAAGCTCTGAGCAGCGCGAACCTCCTTAACGATAGCGAGATTTCCCAATGGTGCAGACGATGAGACGATGGTTCTTTGTCTTGGCAGTGCTGAGCGCCTTTTTTCCCGCGGCGCGCGCGGCGGCCGAAGACGCTGGCGTGGGTGAAGGGGGTGACGCAACGCTTGCCTCGGAAGCGGGCGCGGACAACGCGAGCGCGGACGCCGGAGCGCCCAGTTCGGGCGGGGCGAGCGGAACTGGCGGAGGCGTCGCACTGCTGGGCGGCCGCGCCTCCTACGATCTCTTGCACGACAACTCGGGCAAGGCGTGCGCGATCGGGCATGGCAGCACTTCGTCTAGTTTAGCAGTCATTTTGCTGGGTCTCGCCGCTTGCGCTCTGCTTCGCCGCCGCAGTCGCCACTAAGTCGAATTCTCTTATAGTAGACCTTGTATTGTTATGGTAGACAGAGGCGTGGCTAAACGAAATCGCGCTGGGTCCCGTGAATCGTTGCAGACATGGCGTTGGGCGCCAGTGGCGCTGTGCTTCCTGTTCCTGCTCGGCTCGGCTAGCTGCCGCAATTCGAGCGCGGCAGAGCGCGAGCAAGGCTTGCCGTCCGGCTCGGCCGGGGCGGGCACCGCGCACGACGCGATCGTGATCCGCTTTTCGGATCCCGGAAATTCCGGAGTCTTGGCCTACGCCAAGCGCAACGGCATTTTGGAAAAGGAGCTCGCCAAGGTCAACGCGAAGATCGAGTGGGTGCCAGCGGCCGGCGCTTTCAGCGCCAACTTCGAAGCCATGAACTCGGGAGCGATCAATGCTTCGGGGGGGGCCATCAGCCCGATCATCGGCGCGCTGTCGCATCACTTGGATTTCAAGATCTTCGCGATTGGTGATCCGTCGGATGCGCGCGAGGCTGGTATCGTGTCGCCCGCAGGCAGCCCTCTGAAGAAGGTCGAAGATTTGGTGGGCAAGCGCGTAGCCGTGAATTGGGCGGCGCACGGCGACTATCTACTGCTCAAGGCGCTGGCGAATCATGGCATTTCAGCGGACAAGGTCTCACGCGTACCGATCCAGCCGCCGGACGCGGCAGCCGCCTTCGCTACCGGCAAAATCGACGCCTGGTCGACGTTTGGTGTCTTCTTCGAGACCGCGATCAAGAACGGCGCGAACGTGATCGCCTACGAATCTCAGCTCGACTCGGATGACGTGACGGTGAGCGCCGCGAACGCTGCGCTGCTTGCCAAGAATCCAACCGCTTTCCAAGTCCTGCTCAAGGTCGAGCAGGATCTGTCGCGCGAAGCGCGTGAGCACCCCGAGCGCTTCCAAAACCTGTTTACGGACAAGGGCCCGACGGCAGTGTCCGGCGATCGCCTCGCCATCTCGATCAGGGAGACGCAAGTGACGCCGACCCAGCGTGTGCCGACGGCGGCCGACAAGCAACGGGTCGCCAATGTGGCGAAGATCTTTTTCGACAACAAATCGATCGATCGCGCCATCGGCGTCGACGAAATCGTGTTCGATATCGACGCGGCAGCGCAGGCAAAGGCAGCCAAGTAAAGGAACCGAGCTGATGAACTCGCCGATCATTCATCGCGCCCCGTCCTCTTCCGAGCTGATCATCTCCGCACTTCACGTTCGCGCGCCCGCCCGAGAGCGTAGTGCCGCGAAGGAAGCCGACTCTTCCGCGCTCGAGCACCCCACGTTCATGGGCCCGGTTCAACGCTCACGCCGCGTGTCATTGGCGATCCGCGTCAGTGTTCCGGCGCTGCTCCTGCTCTCGTGGTGGTGGGGCTCGAGCTTTGGCTACATTCCGAGCGCGGTGCTTGCTTCGCCCAAGGAGGTCGCGCTCGCATTCTTGGAGCTCGAACAGAGTGGGCAATTGCGGGAATTTCTGCTGGCTTCACTGGGCCGCGCGGGGGTCGGCGTGGGCATCGGAGTCAGCGTTGGGCTAACCCTTGGCGCCGTCTCCGGCCTGACCCTGATTGGAGAGGAGCTCTTCGACCCCACATTACAAATGCTGCGCGCGGTGCCGTTTCTCGCTGTGGTGCCGTTGTTCATCTCCTGGTTCGGTATCGACGAACAATTCAAGGTGTTGCTGATTGGCGCGGCGTCGGCGTTCCCGATGTACGCTTATACATTTTTGGGCGTGCGCAGCGTCGACAAGAAAGTGATCGAGGCTGCGCGCAGTTTCGGCCTGCGCGGTCCGAGGCTGCTCGTGCAGGTCATCTTGCCGTCTGCACTGCCGAGCCTGCTCATGGCGCTCCGGATTTGTTTGGCCATCAGCGTGGTTGGGCTGATCGCTGCGGAACAAGTCGGCACCACGAAGGGCATCGGATACTTGGTGTTGCTCGCCAAGCAATACTATCGCCAGGACTACATGGTGTTATGCATCGTGCTCTACGCGGGGCTTGGCTTGTGTTTCGATTTGCTGATTCGCTCGCTCGAGCGCTACACGATGCCGTGGCGGCGTCACAGCACGGTGCGTGGATGAACCTCGGCTTGCGAGCGCACGGTGACGGCGCAGCGAGTGAGCGGCAGTTTGTCGACAGTCCCGGCCCAGCGGTAAGGATTCGTGGCCTCCGAAAGTCCTTTTCCCGGCGGCCAGTGTTGGACGGGGTGGATCTGAACATTGCACGCGGCGAGTTCGTGGCGTTGCTTGGCGCGAGCGGCACCGGCAAGACGACGTTGCTCCGCATTTTGACTGGCCTCGAAGTGGCGGACGCGGGCGAGGTGCTCGTGCCCAAGGTGCGCACCACGGTGTACCAGGAGCCGCGGCTCGTGCCCTCGATGCGCGTGCTCGGGAACGTCAGCATTGGGCAACCGAACAACGAGCGCACACGGTCAGCCGGACAGAAGGCACTCGCGGAGGTGGGGCTGACGACTCATGCACGCGCTTGGCCCGCGACACTTTCGGGCGGAGAGGCTCAGCGCGTCGCCCTCGCGCGTGCGCTCGTGCGCGAGCCGGAGTTGCTTTTGTTGGATGAACCGTTTGCCGCGCTGGACGCGCTGACCCGCCTGCAAATGCAGGATTTGGTCGGAAGGTTGTGCGCGCGTCACGAGCCCGCGGTGCTCCTCGTCACGCACGACGTCGATGAAGCCATCGTGCTTGCGGATCGCATCCTGGTGCTCGAAGCGGGGCGCTTCAAGGTCGACCTGCGCGTCGAGGGCACGCAGCCTCGGGACCGCAACGCGCCAGAATTCCTGCGCCGCCGCCGGCTGTTATTGAGCAGCCTGGGCGTTGAGCACTGAAGCGTCGTCGCTTCTGTCGCTTCTGTTCGCTCTGCCGAAAAAACCAACGGCCTCGACGCGTTCGTGCCGCGTCGAGGCCGGCTTGCGCTCAGCCGAATCAGAGCGCGGCTTGCTGCAGATCAGGCCGAGTGATGGGCGTGCTCTCCCGGCGGTCGCGGAGCAGCGGTCGCGGTAGCCCCATGTTCTCACGCAGGGTCCTGCCCTCATACTGAGTGCGGAACAGCCCTCGCCGCTGCA
>DATHOI010000889.1:0-26268 GCA_035485095.1 Polyangiaceae bacterium
CGAAGATGGGGTTGTCGAACATGCCGTTCGGTGAAGGCGCGTCGAGGTCGTCGTGCCGAAAGCCCGCGATGTCTCCCAACCCACTCAGCAGGGGCGGACCGCTCGGGGGGCTGACCAATGCGAGTGGCACTGTCTCTTCGAGCCCGAAATCTTGGAATCCCCAATGCGTCTCTTGCTGTGTGTCGATGGCGTCGATGTCGTCGCTCCACCACAGCCCTTGACCCGTCCCGTATATGGCACGCGACGAGTTCGTCGGGTCGATGGCGATACCGCCGGCCCAGCCCGTGCCGCCGTTGATCGGCGAGGACTCGTGCCAATACAGGTATTGCGCTCCCTGGACGTCGCGCGCAGTAGCGCCGATCTCGTGCCAGTGGGCTCCGCCGTCGGTCGTGCGGAAGATCTCGTCTGGCCTCCAATAGTCGAGCGTGGAGACCAGCAAGGTGCCCGGGTGCTGGGCGTCGAGCGCGAGACCGCCATAGCCGAACATCGTCATCGAGTCCGGTGCCAGCGGCGTGATGTTCGTCCACTGATCGTTCGCTGTATCCACTTTCCAAACGGCACCACTCGTCAGGCTATTGGGTCCAGGTGCGTTGCCGTAGCTCAGGTAGAGAATGCCATTCGAGTCGAGCAGCGCGTGGTGCGGCATCAACCCCGAGGGTTGTCCAGGAACCGCTGCCCAAGTGACACCCGCGTCGCGCGACCGGTACAAGCTCGCGCTCGTGGTGCTCGCTACTCCGACGTACAGCGTGCTCGACGCCGCTCCGGCCGCGCCGCTGCGAGGATCGAAGGTCACGAGTGACAGCCCGATGCCTGCATTGCCCGTGGCCGGGAAGCTACTCACTGCCTGCCAGGTCGCAGCGGAGTCCACGCTCTGCCACAGCCCGAGATTGCGTGAGCCAAAGTACAGGGTCGAGGGCAGGTTCGGGTCGACCGCGAGCCGTTCGCCCATCGAGCGACCGTCCGAGTTGCCGCCCATCGGCACCGCGATCGGATTGTGCGTCCAGGTCGCGCCGCGATCGTTCGAGCTCAAGATCTGGCCGTTGCCCGAGGTCAAGTACTCCCCGACCGCTGCGTACACGGTGTTCGGATCGCTTGGATCGGGGGCGATGCTCTCCACGCCCATCAGGTTCGAGTCGGCTGGTCCCGCCCAGTCGAGCAGCGCGGCCCAATGTCCGTCGCTACTTCCGCTCGCTCCGTCGTCCCAGCGATACGCGCCGCCGACGTCGGTCCGCGCGTAGGGGGTACCGCCGGCGCCGAATGCGACGCCCGACACGAAGCCGCCACCGAGCACCACGACGTTCTTCCAGACATAGCCGCCGGTCGACGGAGGCAGCTCGGGGTTGTCTCGGGCGACCCACGTGCTCGTGGCGGCTGGTTGGTCCATGCTCGGAGCAGTGACCATCGGAGTGCGAGCGCCGGTGCTCGGATCGACCTCGGGCGTAGTGCACGCGCCCGTGAAACAGCAGAAAACGACGGTGAAGCGCGCGAGCGACGAAGGCAAAGCCATGCCCCGGTGATTCTGCGTCCGGGTCGTGACCGGGCAAGAAGGCCCGGTATGCTGCAACGCCAAACGGTGGTGCGTACCGCTCATTTCGAACGAAACGCCGGGTCAGGAGGCGGCGCTGGAGCGCCGGTTTCGCTACCGGTACGTACGCAGCACGCGGCGGCCGTCACTGGCGCGGTGCGTGAGCGAGATTGGCTCGGCTGGAAGCGGCACGCCGGCGCTGTCGTCGTCCAGCTCGCCGACCAAGTCGTAGTCGCTCGCTTGGGTGATGCGCACGCGCCGAAACTCACCAGGTAGCGCTGAGCCGCCCGAGAGGTACACGCAGCCGTCGATCTCCGGGGCTTGCCCCGCGTGCCTGCCCATCATCACGAGCTCACTGTCTTCGCTCGGACCCTCGACCAGCACGTCGAGCTCTTGACCGACGAGCGCGCGGTTCTTCTTCTTGCTGATGCGGCGCTGGATGCTCATCAGCTTCTTGGCGCGCGCCGCGATCGTGCGTGCGGGAACTTTGCCAGCCAAGGTGCTCGAGTGCGCGCTCGCCTCGTCGGAGTATTGGAACACACCGACGCGATCGAACTCGGCGAAGCGCACGAACTCGCACAGCTCCTCGAACTCTTCATCCGTCTCACCCGGGTGGCCGACGATGAACGCGGTGCGGAAGAACAGCCCCGGAATGCGCGTGCGCAGGCGGGTCACGAGCTCACGCAAGCGTGCCCCGCCGTGACCACGTTTCATCCGTCGCAACATGGCATCGGCGGCATGCTGCAGCGGCATGTCGACGTACGGCACGACCTTCGGGTGCTCGGCGATCAGGTCGATGAGCTCGTCAGTGAGCTTCTCCGGGTAGAGATAGAAGACGCGCACCCAACGCAAGCCCGGAACGTCGGCGATGCGCCGTACCGCGTCGGCCAGATTGGAGCCGTCCGCGAGATCCCGGCCGTAGGCGACCGTGTCTTGCGACACCAAGTTGACCTCGAGCACTCCGGCTGCGACCAACCCTTCGACCTCGCTCACGATGTCGGCGGTTGGTCGCGAACGCTGCTTGCCGCGCATCTCCGGGATCACGCAAAAGGAGCAACTGCGATTGCAGCCTTCGGCGAGCTTTACGTACGCGCTGCGTCCGCGAGTCGAGATGCGCCGCGGGTCACTGGCAGTGACCACCCAGTCGGCGGGGTTGCCGACGAGTATTCGTTCAGCCTTGCCGCCGAGCACGTGCTCGAGCTTGAGCATGTCGCTAGAGCCGAGGAAGTGATCGACCTCGGGAAGATCCGCGGCGAGCTCTTTCGGGTAGCGCTGGCTCAGGCAACCCGAGACCACGAGTTTTTGGCACGCGCCCGACTCCTTGTAGCCGGAGAGCTCGAGGATCGTGTCGATGGATTCTTTCTTTGCGGCGTCGATGAAGCCGCAGGTGTTGACGACGATCACCGCAGCGTCTTCGGCGTCGGCGACGTGCCGATAGCCCGCGCGCTCCGCCACACCGAGCATCACTTCGCTGTCGACGCGGTTCTTCGGACAACCGAGGCTGACGAAGTGGATCGTACGTGCCGGGTCGGTCATCGTTCGATCATGCGCCGAAAGCGGTCGAAGAGGTACAGCGCGTCATGCGGGCCGGCGGCGGCCTCCGGGTGATACTGCACGCTGAAAGCGTGGGCATCCGGTGCTTCCAGGCCTTCGCTCGAGCCGTCATTCAGGTGCAAGTGGGTCGTCTTCGCGGAGCCCTTGATGGACTCGACGTCGACCACGAAGCCGTGGTTTTGTGTGGTGATTTCCACTTTGCCCGTGGTCAGATCCTTCACCGGCTGATTCAGCCCGCGGTGCCCGAACTTGAGCTTGTAGGTTTTGGCGCCGAGCGCGAGCGCGAGCAGTTGGTGTCCGAGGCAAATGCCGAAGATGGGCTTTTTGCCGAGCAGACCGCGAATGCTCTCGACTGCGTAGGGCAAGGCTGCCGGATCGCCGGGACCGTTCGACAGGAAGATGCCGTCCGGATCGAGCTTGAGTGCTTCTTCGGCGGTCGTGCTAGCTGGCACGACGGTGACGCGAAACCCCGTGTCCACCAAACATCGCAGGATGTTGCGCTTGGCGCCGTAATCGAACGCCACGACGTGAAACCTGCGATCGCTCGGCGTGCCGTTGGCGCGTGGGTCGAGCGCTTTCACGCCCCAGCCCGCGCGTGACTCGCTGAACTCGTAGCGCGACTTGGGGCTAACTCGTGCCACCAGATCGAGGCCTTCCATGTTTGGCGCGTTGCGCGCGCGGTCGACCAGCGTATCGGGAGGCTCGCTGCCGATCGCGCCGTTTTGTGAGCCGTGATCACGCAAATGTCGGGTCAGCTTTCGGGTGTCGATGTCGGAGATGCCCACGACGCCGCTCCGCGCCAGGTATGCATCGAGCGTCTCTTCCGAACGATAGTTCGACACGACCGGGCTCTCGTCCCGGATGATGAAGCCGGCTACTTGCGCCTTGTCGTTCACGCTCTCGTTGTCTTCGAGATTGATGCCGGTGTTGCCAACATGCGGCACCGTCATGGTCACGATTTGACCGCAGTACGAAGGGTCCGTGAGGACTTCTTGGTAACCCGTCATGCCGGTGGTGAACACCACTTCTCCGACCGTGGTCGTGTCGGCACCGAAGGCGATGCCAGGGAACACGGTGCCATCAGCGAGTGCGAGGTGGGCGCGGCGAGCGGTCACGACGCAGCTCCTGCTTCGAAAGCGATCCGGCCTCGTGCCAGAGTGAGCATGACCTTGCCTTTGAGTTCGTGCTTCATGAACGGGGTATTTCGACTCTTGGATTGAAACGGATAGCGTTCGACGGCGAGTGTGGCTTCCGGGTCGACCAGCACGAGCTCCGCTAGCGCTGCTTCGCGAATACGTGGTGCTTCGATGCCGACGATACGCGCGGGCCGCGTAGACAGCGCGTCGATTAGGCGCGCGAGCGTGATCCCGGACTTTCCGACCAACTTGAACAGCAGACCGAAGCACAGCTCCAGTCCGATCATGCCGGGCTTGGCCTCGGCGAACTCGCAGTCTTTCTCCAACGGCGAGTGGGGCGCATGATCAGTGGCGATGGCGTCGATAGTGCCGTCCGCGAGGGCGCGTCGCAGCGCGTCGATGTCGGCTTCCTCACGCAGTGGCGGATTCACTTTGCAGCCCGTGTCGTAGCCGAGCACGGCTTGATCGGTGAGCAGCAGATGATGCGGAGTGACCTCGCACGTCACGTCGATGCCGCGTGATTTTGCCTCGCGCACGATGCGCGCCGCGCCCAGGGTGGAGATGTGCGCCGCGTGATAACGCGCCTTCACGTATTCGGCGATCAGCACGTCGCGAGCGATGATCACGTCTTCTGCGATGCGCGGCCAGCCTCGCAAGCCGAGCTTCGCGGACACGGCGCCCTCGTGCATCTCGGCCCCGGCGGTGAGCTCGTGATCTTCCGCGTGCTGGATCACCGGCAAGTCGAAGTTCTTCGCGTATTCGAGGGCGCGGCGCATCACCGCGGACGACATCACGCACACGCCGTCGTCGCTCACCGCGACCGCGCCGGCCTCGCGCAATTCCGCCATTTCAGTCAGCTCTTTGCCGTGCTGCCCGAGCGTGATGGCGGCGATCGGATGCAAGCTCGGTCCGCCCACCTCGCGGGCGCGGCTCTTCATCAGCTCGGTCACCGCACGCGTGTCGTTAACTGGGCGCGTATTCGGCATGACGCACACATGCGCATACCCGCCTGCTGCAGCGGCCGCGAGCCCACTCCTGATGTCTTCTTTGTACTCTTGTCCAGGCTCACGCAGGTGCGCATGCAAGTCGACGAACGCGGGCAAAAGGAGCTTGCCGCGACCGTCGATCACACGCGCATTCACCGCGTTCTGGAGGTTCACCGCGGCGTCGCGACCCACGCGTGTGATGACGCCACGCTCGATCACTACATCACCTTGCACGTCCAAGTTGCTGCTCGGGTCGAGCGCATGCACGTCGCGGATGATGAGCAGGTCGAGGGGGGCGTCCACGGCGGCGGGTGATAGCACGGCGCAGACGACCAGGGCAGGGGGCCGGCCATCGGGCCACTCTTCATCCACCCATGAGCTGTCCGCCCTACGCAGTTTGGCGTGTTAGGATCAATTCCGGCCATGGCGGACGAACCCAACTCTCCGAAAAAGCCAAGTGCAGCAGCGCCGCGTCCCGTGGGGCGCTCGGTGCCGCCACCACCCCCGGTTCGGAGCTCGAAAGCGCCCGAATCAAGCTCCGGCAAAGCCTCCGCGCCGATGCGCTCTGCGGGGCCGCCGCCAGCGCCGCGCCGTCCGAGCCGCTCTGAATCGCCGGCAGGCTCGCTCCCGAACGAGCCGGTCGCGCCGCGCGCGCCCGTCGTTCCTCAGCCATCGCGCGCGCCCGCTGCCCCCAAATCGTCACCGACGTCGTCACCGGTTGCGGCCGCTGCGCCGTCGCCCGTCGCAGCTCCGGCGCCGCTGGCTCCTGTCCCGGCTGTCACGAGCGAGCTGAGCCAGGCGGCTCGCGCTTCGGTGATCAAGACGTTGCCCTTCGGCACGCACGATGAAACCGCGAGCGACGCGCCGACGTTGCTGAGAGCTTCCGCGCCCGGGGATCGAAATCAGGCTGCAGCGACGCGCGCACAAAGCGCCAAAGATTTGATCAAGGCCTGCGAGCAAGAGCTGGCTCAAAAGCCCGCGCCGGCACGGGCTGGGCGGTTGCACTTCGAGTGCGCGCGCCTATACGACAGTGGGCTCGGCGACCTGACGCGCGCTGCCGAGCACTATCAACAAGCGCACGAGCTTTTGCCCGATCATTTGCCGTCGATCTTGGGCGCGCGTCGCGCATTGCTGATAGGCGGACAATACGCGGCGGCTTTGCCGCTCTTCGACGCCGAGCTGCGCGCGACCTCGAATCCGGCGCGCAAGGCGCTAGTGGCGCTCGAGAAGGCGCGCGTTTTGGACGAGAAGCTCGGCCAAAAACGCGAGGCACGCGAAGCATACGAAGCTGCTCTCGAGCTCGACGAGACGAATGTCTCCGCGCTGCGCGCCGTCGAGCGCGCGGAATTGGGCGTCAAAGCCTGGGACGCGCTCGAGAAAACTTATCAGCGAGCGGCCCAGATCCTGTCGACCGACGGTCGTCACCGCGCGGCGGTGCTTTCGGAGCGCGCGCGCCTGTTCGAGGCACACAAGCGCGACAATCACACGGCCACCGAGCTGTATCAGGCCGCGTTCGAGGCCGACCCTGGTGCTCCCTCGGCGATCTTGGCGCTGAAGCGCTTGCACGCGGCGCACCAACGCCATCACGATTTGATCACCGTGCTCGAACGTGAAGCCACGCTGTCGGCCGATCCGACCGTGCGCGCTTTGTCTTTATTCAGGGTCGCTAGGCTGTACGCCGACCGCATCGGTAATCTGGAGTCTGCTGCGGAGGCACTCGAGCGCGCGCTCGCCCATGTCGCCGACGAGCCCATGATTTTGGAGGAGCTCGCGCGGGTCTATGAGCTGTCGCGGCGGCACGCGGACCTCGTGCGAATCCTCGAGCGCATCGCCGCCCACGTCGAAGCCGGCACCGAGCGCGTTGGGATTTATCATCGCATCGCGCAGCTGCACGAAGACAAGCTCGGGGACGAGGCGCGCGCCGTAGAATGGTATGAACGCGCGCTGGCAGCGGAGCGCGGCTACGTGCCGGCGATCCAGGCTCTAGCCAAGCTCTACACGCGCAGAAAACAGTGGCAAGAGCTGGTGAAGGTGCACGGCGGTGAAGCCGAGGCCGCGCACGACCCGCTGCGCCGCGCAGCCGCTTACGCGCGCATGGCGCAGATCTTCGAGACCGAGCTGAAGAGCGTGGAGCAGGCGGTACTGAACCATGCTCGCGCGCTCGGCATCGTGCCGGGCTATGCGCCCTCGTTCAAAGCCCTGTCTCGCTTGTACGCTCAAGCTCGTCGCTTCGCCGAGCTCGCCGAGCTGTACGAGCGGGCGGTCGATGGCGCTCTCGACGACGACACCAAGATCACGTTCTTGTTCAAGGTCGGGCGCTTGTACGAAGACGCGCTCGAGGCGCCGGCCCAGGCCCTGACGGCTTACCGTCGAATCTTGGACGTGGACGGCCAGCACCTGGGGGCCATTCACGCTTTGCAGCGCGCGGCGGAGCGCGCGGGGCGCTACAAGGATCTGGTGCAGGGGCTCGAGCTCGAGGCGCAGACGATCGCAGATAAGCGGCAAAAACTGGCGCTTTTGCATCGCGCGGGCGAAGTGTGCGAGGTCGAGCTGGGCGACGACGACGCGGCGCTGGCGCTGTATCGCAAGGTATACGATCTCGACCGCACGTACGCGCCCGCGCTCGCGAGCTTGGGACGGCTGCACTACAAAGCCGGACGCTTCGAGGACCTGCTCGAGACCTATCAGGCAGAATTGCGCGTCTCGCCCAAAGGGCCACAGTCTGCTGCTCTCTTGTACAAGATGGGCGAGCTGTACGAAGAGCGCATCGGTAAAGACGAGGACGCCATCATCTCGTATCGCAAAGCGATCGAGATGGATCCGTTCAACCAACAGGCGTTGCACGCGCTGGGACGGAAGCTCACCGAGCGCGGGCGCTTCGACGAGTTCGTGAAGCTGCTCGAACTCGAGCTGAGCTCGCTCACCGACCCGGCACTGCGTGCACGGACCGCGTTCAGGTTGGGCGAAGTTTACGAAAATCGCCTGAAATCTCCGGAAAAAGCGCTGCTCGCCTATGAACAAGCGCTGACGGTAGAGCCAGATTTTCGGCCCGCGCGTGACGGCCGCGTGCGCTTGTTGACCGAAGCTCGCGATTTCAAGCGCCTCGTCGAAGAGCTGGCACGGGAAGCGGAGACCGCCAAAGATCCCACGCTCGCGGTGGCGGCCCTGCTCCGCGAGGGCGAAGTCTGGCGCGATGAGCTGGCTGAACCGGTGCGCGCGATCACTTGCTTCGAGGCTGTGCTGGTCCGCGATCCGGGACACGTCGACGCGCTGATCGCGCTCGAGCCGCTGTACGCCGAACGCGGCGCGTGGGAGCTCCTGTGTCAGGTGCTGGCGGCCGAAGCTCGCGTATTCAATGATCCCGCCGCGCGCGTGGGCGCACTACGCGAGCTGGCTCGGATTCAAGAAGATTTCGCGGGTGCTTCGCCAGAACAAGTACGGCAGAGCTATTTCGCGATCCTCCAGCTCCTGCCGACCGATTTAGCGGCATTGCGCGCGCTCGAACAGCGCGCGCTGCGCGAGGGCGACAAGAAGCTGCTCGCGCACATCGACGCAAAGCTCGGCGCAATCATCGAAGAGCCCCAGCTGGTCGCGCTCTACCATACGCGTCTCGGTGAGGCGCTGGAGGAGCTGGCTGATCCGTCGGCTCTGGACGTGTTTCGCGCCGCGTTGTCGCGTGATCCGGAGAGCATCGCCGCAGCGCGTGGGCTTAGCCGTATCGCGGAGAAGAGCCAGGATCCGGAGTTGCTCGAAGAAGCCGCCGAGAGCGAAGCCCGCATGGCACTCGATCTGGCCGTCGCTGCACGGTTGCTCTTGAAGGCCGCAAATTGCCGAACGGACCGCGGGGATGTAACGGGCGCAGTGCGCAGCTTGTCGCGCGCGCTCGAGATTAACCCTGAGCACGAGGCAGCGGCGGGTCGAGTCCGCGAGCTGCTCCTGGCGCGTGGCGAGATCGATCGCCTGATTGCGCTCCTCACCCAAGCCGCCGGAGCCGCAAAAAAGCCCGAGCGAATCGCCAGCATTTGGGTGAGCGTGGCCGAGCTCTACGCGGACAAGAAGAACGACGTGCCGGCCGGGCTCGCCGCGCTGCACCGCGCGAAGAACCTCGTGCCCGGTCACGTGCCGACGCTGATGAAGCTGGCCGAGCTGTACACGCGCGACGGGCAGTGGGCGGAGGCCGTCGACCGCTTGAATCAGGTGATCCAAGAGGGGCCGCCGGACGACGTCAAGATCGAAGCGCACGTGAGGCTGGCGTCGGTGCTGGACGAGCACCTGGGCGATGCCGAGCGAGCGCTCGCGAATCTGAACGCCGCGCTCGCCGCAGAGCCCAACAACCGCGCCGCGCTGGAGCGCCTCTTGTCGCTGCAGAAGCGGCACAAGCGCTTCGACGCGGCCGCAGAGACCGCACAGAAATTGGTGCGAGTCTCGCCGGAGCTCGGGGCGCGTGTCGGCGCGTTGGTCGAGGTCGGTCGTTTGGAGCGCGCACGCGGTCAAGGGGCCGCTGCGATTCAAGCCTATGAGCAGGCCGTCGCCCTGGTCGGCGTGGACGGCGCAGCAGCCGTGGAGTTTCGCGAGCTTTTGGCGGGTGAAGGCCGCAAAGGCGCTGGGAACTTCAGCCGCTACGCCGGCGCGCTGTCGCGCTTCACGGAAGAAGCGCGCGCCTCGTCGCCGGCGCTCGTGCCGACGTATCTCGAGCTGTCGCGCGTGCTCGCCGAAGAGATGGCCCAGCCCGAGCAAGCCGTACAGGCCTTGTCTCGCGGGCTCGGCAAAACTGGCGAGAAAGTCGAGTTGCAAGCCGAGCTCGCTGCGCGCTTGCTCAAGGCCGGCCAGTTTGGCCCTGCGCTCGCGGCAACGCGGCGGGTGCTCGAGCTGGACGTGATGCGCGCGAGTGCCTGGCGCGAGCTCGCCGAGGCGTTCAGAGGCCTCGGGCGCACGGCGGAAGCAACGCTCGCATTGGCGCCACTCGTCGCGCTCAACGCCGCCAACGACTTGGAGCGCGCTACCTTGAGCACGCGCCCGTCGCGCTCTGGTGCCGCGCACGCGGGCTCCTTCGACGCCAGTGAGTTTGCGCCCATCGACCTGCTGCCCGCGGACGACCCAGCGGCTCGGCTCTTGGCCCAACTGGCCGAAGGTCTGGGCAAAGTGCACGCGCCCGAGCTCGAACGTTACGGCGTCACTTCGCGAGATCGCATCAGTGCAAAGTCCGGGCACCCACTACGCGCGTTGGCGGACCGCGTCGCGAACGTGTTTGGCGTCGAAGAATACGACCTGTACCTGCACCGTGCGCACGCCGGCGCGCTCGAGGTCGAGTTCACGGATCCGGTCTCGGTGCTCGTTCCGAGCCATTTCGCGAAGCTCGGCGAGGGTCAGCAGGTGTTTCTCCTGGCGCGCATCATGGCCAACGTGGCGCGCAAGCTGCACGCGGTCGACCGTTTGGCACCTGATGCGCTCGGCGTGCTGCTGGCCGCCGCGGCACGCACGGTCGACCCTTCTTTTGGTACTGGTCTAGCGGACGAAGATTTCTTGAACGGTCACGCGCGCCGCGTGACGCGCTCGCTACCCTGGCTCGGTCGTGGGGCGGTCGAAGATGCCGCGCGCGCCTACGCGGAGGCGCCGCGACTCGACGTAGCGGAGTGGGTGTTCCGAGTGCGGCTCACCGCAGCTCGCGCCGCCCTGATCGTCGGAGACGACTTGCCTGGCAGCATCACGTTGCTTCGTCAGAGCGAAGGGGATCTCGCGGGTCTCACGGGAGCACCGCTGGCGCAGGGCATGCGCAGTGTGCACGATTTGCTGCGTTTCTGGGCCTCTGACCCCGCGTTCGCGCTGCGTCGCCGCTTGGGCATCTTGTAACGCCGTCTCGCGATTTAGAAGGGACTGACTGGGCGCGTGGCGAGCAGGCCTTCGAGCGCCGTCCACAAACTTCGCACGCTCTGAAAACGGTCGTTCGGCGCAATCGCGAGGGCCTTCTCGACCCAGGCGTCGATCGCCGCAGGCAGACTCGGGCGGAGCGCGTGCAAGCTCGGGCGCTCACCGGTCATGGCCCAAGCGCAGATGTCGAGCACGTTACTCCCGCGCGCCGGAGTCTGGCCGCTGAGTGCGCGAAAAACCAACACCCCCAAGGAATAGACGTCGATGCGGTGGTCGAGCGCGCGCGGATTGCCCTGCCACGCCTCGGGTGCGATGTAGCTGGGCGTGCCAGCGATCATCCCGTCAGCGGTGAGCATGCTGGCGTCGAGCATCTTTGCCAAACCGAAGTCGAGTAGGCGCACGCCGCCGCCGCGTGCCGTATCGACCACGAACACGTTGCTGGGCTTCAAATCGCGATGCACGATGCCTTGCTTGTGCGCGGCGTCCAGCGTGTCGACCACGGGTCGTAGGAGCTCGAGCAGCTTGGGCTTCTTCAGCTTCCCGCCGACCTTTTCTGCATCGCGAAGGTAAGCTTCCAGGTCTTTGCCTGTCAGCATCTCCATCACCAGGTAGAGCATGCCGTCTTGGGCGAGGTTCAAGCCGTGGACGTAGACGGCGCTCGTTCCGCGCAAACGTGCCATCGCGAGCGCTTCGCGTTCGATGCGTCGGCTGTATTCAGGGTCGAGTGATTTGCCTTCGCCGAGGAATTTCAGGGCGACTTCGTCGCGCGTCTCGAGATCCCGGGCGCGGTACACCACGCCGTGTGCGCCCGCTCCGATCTTGTCCAAGATCCGGTAGCGGTTGTTGATGATCTCGCCGGGTGCGTAAGCCATGAACAGGCAAGCTTAAACCAAGCCCGTCACGGCGGCTAGGAGCACGACCTCGCGTGGCGCGGGCTAGGGTGAGGTCGTGAAACTCCAGGTCTCGGAGCTGCCGAACGACATGAACGAGTCCGCGGGCACCGGAAACTCAAAGGTCGCGAAGAAGTCTTCCGGAGTGCCTGTGCCTCCTGAGACGCCGACACTCGTGACCTGCCAGGTGACCGTGGTGGCCTTGGGAAACGCGATCCCAAACCGGCTCAGGTCGGGAAACGTCGTGCCGCTGCTCAGCCCGATGCGATAGATCGTCCAGCTTGGAGTTTGGAATTGTGTGTAGGTGAGCGGGTCGCTACCCGCTGCCCATCTGAAGGGCGTGGAGCTCGTCACCCCGGTAGCGTCTTGTACCGGCAATGAAAGCTCAGGTGGCGTGGGTAGCGTTAGATCGAGCGTGTTGCCGCTCCCGATGCCAGCGGTCGTGAACGCCTGTTTCGTGCTCTCGGCGTCCTCCAACTTAAACTTGCAGCTGCCGAAGATCGTCAAATAGTCCCTGGCGAGCGCGGTCGGCAGCAGGTAGCTATAGGACTGCGTGCTTGGCGCGTCGCTTAGGATCGTGCCCGCGTTCGTGTAGACCTCGGTCGTCAACTTGCAATCGGACACCGGACTTATCGCACCGGTCAACGTGCGCGTCGTGACAGGCGTGAGCGTGAGGTTCGTAGCGGCGGTGCTGCCGTCGGTTTTTCCGACGGTTTGGCCGTCCATCACCGTCATTTGGGCATTCGCTTGGCCGTCATACCCAAGGGGCAGCCCGCTCGTATTCACACTAAACTGCAGTGCACTGACGTTGAGCTGCAGGGTGGCTGGCCCTTGCCATGCCATGTCGGCGAACTGAAAGCCCGGGCCCGCCGGAGCCGCAGAGCCAAGATCGTACATGTAGGGAGCGGCGTCCGCGCCCATGATGAGCTTGTGGCCGGTCGGATTGGGAAAGCCTGCGCCGCCCTTGATTTGTCCGTTCAAGTTGGCGGTTCGGTTATTCGGTAACGAGCCGTACAACATGAACGTCGGAGAGCGCGTGCTGAGCCCGCTGTAGATGAACACCTCTTGAGTTGGCGCGTTGATCACGTAGGCGTCGTACTGCGGGGCGACGTCCGGAACAGTGAACCCACCAGCACTGTCAGTGACGACGATCGTCCCGCCGATCTCGATTGCCGTGGCCGAAACAGGGATGCCATCTCCGTAGAGCAGCGTACCGCTGACGTCACTGCTCACGCTCCCGCCTTCACCGGCCGTGCCGAGCTCGCCGGCAACACCAGCCGAGCCGCCAGCGTTTCCGCCTGCGGTAGCGCCGGTGCCGGCCGTGCCGGCTTGGCTGGGTGTCGTTCCACCGGTGGCAGGCATGCCAGCGCTCGAGCCCCCCGCGCCGCCGTTTGGGCTGCCGCCGCCTTGCCCGCCGGACGCGCCCGGGTCAGACGTGACGTCGTCGCTGCTGTTGCAGCTCACTGCTGCGAGCAACCCGCACAAACCCACGGCACCCAATAGATTTCGCATACCAACCCATCCCTTCATCCGAGCCCGTGATTCCCACACTTCGACCAGCGCGTCCAGGCGGCGATCTGTGTCAAGCTCCGCGGGCAATGGTTTTCGAAGACGTGCTTGGGCGCTTTTGCACGCTCACCATTCGCCGGTTTGGCTCACCGGGTGCATTCCTCGCAGAGCCTTCCGATGAGCGTCCGGACGCGCCCTGTCTACTGCTGATCGGCAGCGAGATCCCGCTCGGCGCTCAAGTGGGCGACGTGCTCGAAGTGTTCGTGTACCTCGATTCCGAGGGGCGTCCTTTGGCGACGACGCGCAAGGCCAGGTTGAGCCTAGGTGAGGTGGCGTTCTTGCGTGTGACCGACTGCGCAAAGTTCGGCGCGTTCGTCGACTGGGGCTTGGCCAAGGAGCTGTTGGTCCCGTTCGCGATGCAGACCAAGGATCTGCACGTTGGCTCGCTCGAGCCGATTGGTCTGTACGTCGACGACACGGGCCGGCTCGCGGGCACGATGCGCGTGAGTGAGATGCTCGATCTCGGCGAACAGCACTTCGTGCAGGACTCGTGGCTCGAGGGTGAGGCCTGGCGCAATGACCCTGATTTGGGCCTATTCGTCATCATCGAGCGCAAATTCGTAGGTCTCGTGCCCGCCAGTGAGCCGCATCGCTTGTCGCGCGGCCAGGCAGCCCGGTTTCGCGTGGCCAGCTTGCTGGCCGACGGCAAGGTGGAGTTGTCGCTGCGCGCGCATGCCCACGAGGAGCTCGAAAATGACGCGCGGGTCGTGCTCGAAGCGCTGGCCCTGCCGCGTCCGCCGCGCGTCGGCGATCACTCGAGCCCCGAGGAGCTGCGCGCGCTGTTCGGCTTGAGCAAGAAGGCCTTCAAGCGCGCGGCAGGTCGGCTCCTCAGGCAACGCCTCGTCGAGATCGACGCCGAGGGGTGTCTGGTCAAAGTTGCCGACTGAGCGGTTTTAGTCCTGCAGTGTGGGTCGGATCAGAATTTCGTTCACGTTGACTCGTGCTGGCTGCGTGAGCGCATACAAGATCGCGGCTGCAACGTCTTCGCTTTCGAGCGGCGTCAGCGCCGAAATGCGCGCTTTCAAGGCTTCTTTCGCTTCGGCATCGGTGATGTGCTCGGCGAGCTCCGTGGCCACGATGCCCGGCTCGACGACGGTCACGCGAATGCCGTCCTTCTTCACCTCACGGCGCAGCGCTTCGGAGAACGCGCACACCCCAAACTTGGTAGCCGCGTATACCGCGACCCGCGGGTTCGCGATACGCCCCGCCACGGACGACAGGTTGACGATATGACCCGCACCTTGTGCCTTCATCACAGGCAATGCGGCGTGCGTGACATACATCAGTCCGAGTAAGTTGACGCCGATCATGCGCCGCCACTCTTCGGTGTCCGCACCATCGATCATCCCCTGCAACATCAAGCCCGCGTTGTTGACCAGCACGTCGAGCTGGCCAAAGTGGCTGCGCGTCTGCTCGACCAGCGCGCGAGCTTGTGCTTCGATCGACACGTCTGCCGGAACGGCGAAGGCCTGCCCGCCCGCGGTTGTGATGCGATCGACGAGCGCCGTGAGGCGTTCGACGCGTCGCCCCGCGACCGCAACACGCATGTTCGCCTGCGCGAGCGCCAGCGCGGTCGCTTCTCCGATGCCGGACGACGCCCCGGTAACGAGCGCTACTTTGCCTGCGAGTGAGCTAGTCATGGAGCGCAGTGTACGCGCTCCCGGTCCGATCGGTGGCTCCAGCACCCAGCAAAATCGTTGCTTCGGCCAGAACTGCGCGCAGCTCCGGCGACCGCTGTATGCTGGGCAACATCGCGCGCGAAAGAACATCTGTGGCGGCTAGGACGCGCCCGGTCTGGCTTGGCCTGTGTGTCTGGCTCGCCCTTTCGAGCAGCGCGCGCTCCGTTTTGGCGCGCGAGCGAGCCTTCGCGTTGGCCTGGAGCGCGCCGGCCGAATGTCCAGATAGCGATACGGTCGCAAGCTACGTCGAAGAAGACGTGGGCGAGATTGCATACGGGCCGACCGCGCTGCGCGCGCGCGGAACGGTCTCGCAGTCGAGCGACGGGCGTTACAGCGTTCTGCTGGAGTTCTATCCGGGCGGCGAGCAGACCAGCAAGCGCTCACTCGAAGGTGGCAGTTGTCAGGCCGTATCCCAAGCCGCCGCGCTGGTCGTCGCTCTCGCGATTCGCGCGCAAGCAACACCGAGCGTGAGACCGGTCGCGCCCGTCCCGGGTGCTCCCTCGCGGAGCGCTCACGAGCGACCGTTTCTCGCATCCCAAGTGATCGCTGATCTCGGCTCGTTGCCGGGGCCTGCCGTTGGCCTGGGTATCTCGGGCGGTGTGACCTTTTCTGGCTTTCGTGTCGAGCCCAGAGTCGGCTACTTCGCGCCCCGCACCGCTACTATCGAGCGCTCGGGGCTCGGAGCACGCTTCACGCTCGGCACTGCTGGCGCGCGTGTGTGCACGCCGTTTCCGCGCTCCGAGTGGTGGTTCGCGCCGTGTGTTGGTGGCGGTGTGGACTGGGTTCGAGCTCAAGGCTTCGGCGCTCTCAGGCCGCGCGATGCCTCGGCTTGGGCTGCTCTCATGAGCGCGTCAGCGGTGGCAGGCTGGGACGTTTCTCCAATCATTTCATTGCGTCTCGAACTCGAGGGTGTGGTCCCTTTGGCGCGCCCAGAATTCGAGGTGGACGGTGTGGGTGAGGTGTTCCGCAGGGCGCCGCTCGCGCTCCGCGGTAATCTCGGACTGGAACTGCATTTTTGACGATGGATTCTCGCGGCCCCGGCCAGTTAGTTGGCATGCGCACCTCGGCTCAACTGGTTCCCTCGCCAGAGCCGGACGTGCGTCGATCGGCGCCACTGATCGAAGCAAACGCCCCCGCGCGTAGCGTTAGCCAGCGCTCGCCGTTCGAGGATGTGTACGAGACGCACGTCGAATTCGTGTTTCGAAATGCTCAGCGGCTGGGCGTGGCCGACGGCGCCTTGGATGACGTCGTGCAGCAGGTCTTTCTAGTCGTGCACCGACGCCTCGCGGAAGTAGCCGGCGACGCGCCGATCAAGGCGTGGGTTTTTGGAATCTTGACGCACGTCGTGCGCGACTACCGACGTGCGCTCCGCCGTAAGAGTCCACACAACGCGCTCCCGCCCATCGATCCCGCGACGCTCGCCGAGCCGGCGGGGCGCGGACCGTTCGACGCGCTGGCGCGGAGCGAGGCGCTCGAGGTCGTGGTCGGTCTGCTTCAAGAGCTGACTGACGAGAAACGAGAGATTTTCGTGTTGTCCGAGCTCGAGCAACTCACGGCACAGGAGATTTCAGAGCTCATCGGCGTGAACGCGAGCACGGTGTATTCACGCCTGCGCGCGGCCCGTCAGGATTTCGAGCGCGCTGTGGAACGCTCACGGCTACGCGACACCTGGAGACTACGATGAGCGATCTCAGCCCGGACACGAATAAACTGCTCGAATTGGCGCGTGGCGCAGGCGGGCTCACGGACGAGCGGCGCTTGCAGATCAAGGCCAGCTTGCTGTCGCAGATCGCAGCGAGTGGCGCGCTGACCAGCGCGGCGGGAGCTCATGTGGTGCTGGGCAAGGCTGCTTGGTTCTCGAGCCCGCTGCTGAAGGGCTTGTCCGCCCTCGCGCTCTTCTCCGCTGTCGGGGTGGGTCTCTATATCGGCGCTCTTAGACCGACGCCGCGCGCGGTCGCGGCGTCGAGCGATGCATCGGCGAACGCGGCGCCGCTCGTCCGGTCGGCGCCCGATCGCGAGGCGCCAATGGTGGCGGCGCCCGCGACGAGCCCGAGCGCGCCCGGCGTGATCGGCTCGAGCGGCGCAACTCCGAGCACTGCCGACCCAAACCAGCCGAATGCAGCGCCTCCCGCTGTTCCGGCGCCTGGTCCGGCTCTCGTGGCTTCGATTCCGAGTGGCGCAAAACTAACCGGCGCAGCTGGCCACTCGGTACCAGTCAACGAGCCCGCGAGCGACGACCACTCGGCGGCGCCGAGCGCAGATACACTCGCCGGCGAAACGAGTTTGCTGCGTGACGCGGATCAAGCGCTCCGCGCGGGCAACGCCGCGCGTGCGCTGGCGCTACTCGACGAGCATGCGTCGCGCTATCCAGATGGTGTGCTCGCTCCTGAGCGAAATGCCGAGCGGGTGCTCGCGCGCTGCAAGCTCGGTCAACTCGACGCCAAGGGCGCGCAGAGCTATCTCGGATCGCACGCGAATTCGCCGTTTGCAGCCCGCATCGTAGATGCTTGCGGCCTTGGATCGCGCTGATTTCGCGCCAGCTCAGTGGCCCGTCGCGACGAGCTCGGCGGCAGCCGCTTTCGCCAGTTGGGTCGCAGCGGTTTCGTCTTCCAACGCAGGCACGACATTACTCGTTCCCGTGAACGCGAAGTAGGTCACGTCCTCGGTCTCGAGCCCTCCGGTGACCGGATTCGGATCGATGCCGAGCAACTCGGCCATGGCGTAAGACGCGGCCCCGATCACGTCGGAGGCTTGCTCATGCCCGATCACGCCGTACGCCAAGCGGTCCTTGTAGATCACGACTGCGACAGAGCCCATGCTGATGCCGGCAGCGTGATAGTCGAAAATGGTGCTTTGCGCCGGCACCTCGACGTAGGGCACCAGCGATGCATCGAGGGAATTGCCCATCGAATCTTTACCAACGGTCGAAGCGTTGTACTGTGGATCCTGCTGGCGGTTGCAGATGGTCGTGGTTTTGCCGTCGCAGTCGACCGCCAGCTCGGACGTCCAAAATACCGCATTACTCAAGCCACACACTTGAACGTCCGCGGTGCGTCCCGGGGCTGGCGCCAGTAAGCCGGTGGAGATTTGCATGCACGGGGCGATCAGCGCCAAGAGTTGGGCAGCGGTCGCGTCGGTGGGCGTCGTGTCGTTCACTCCGGAATCAGTAAGCCCCGCGTCGATCACGCGGTCATCACCGACCGACAACGGGCCCGAGCTACAGCCAAGTCCGAGCAGAGCACCGCACAGCAGACAGCGTTCGGCAAATGCGGCCGAAAAAAAGCAGAAGAGCCGCGCGCTCATCGAGCTTCAGGATCACCTCACTAGTGCTGTCGGTCAAGCACGAGTCGATGTTCGCTGTTGGTCGTTGGCCGTCCTGGCGCGTCAGGCGTCAGGAGGATTTTTCGATGACATGGAGCGGACTCGGCCATTGAGAGAGAAAAGACGAGCTCTCAATCGTCCGCGGTCGGCGGTCGCTGACCAAAGCGCGGCGTTCGTCCGGCGCGGATACGCCTAGGCCGCGCGCACCGGGACAGTGCCGCGTTCTCGTCGAACGCTCGCGAGCTCAAGGCCTTGGTTGTCGGAAGCACCAGATGATCTTGCCCTCGGCGCTAGTCGAAGACGTGACGAGCTCCCAGCCTCGTAGGCCAGCCGCGTTCGCTTTGTAGTGCACGTCGTCGACGGTGTTCGCCTCGAAGCAGAAGTAGGACCAACGCTGCTCCACGACGGCTGCGGCCTCCGCTCGAGGGACGCCGTAGCGTGTGGAGCTAGCGACGCAGCCGACGATGAATGCGAGCGAGATGCTGATACCAACTAAAAATCCGCGCATTCCAACCCGATAGCTGAGCGGACCAGTGGTGCCTAGCGGGCGCCGTAGGCGCGCGCCGGAACACTCGAGCTTTCCGGAGGCCAATCAGCGCGATTCGCTTGCATCCTACGGCCTCGCTGAGGTAGACCCGGCGCGCCAGTCGGGACCTATTCGGCTGTGAGGCCGATCCCTCCTGGCGCGCACCTGAAGCGACACAGCAGAGTTAGTGCCTGGGTTCTTGGGTTACTCCGAGAGCGCCGACGTGGCGGAATTGGCAGACGCACGTGGTTCAGGTCCACGCGATCGCAAGGTCGTGGGGGTTCAAGTCCCTCCGTCGGCACAGTCATCGGGAGCGCTGCTCCCTCCGGTTTCCGGGGTCCCAGTTTGAGTTGGGGCCCCGGTGTCAGACCTTCGCGCTGATCACGCGCGAGCGAGCACTTGCCGTGGCGTGCGGCGAGACGTCGGCGCCCGCTGCTTCCTTCGCGAGGACGACAAACAGCAAAAAGGCCGAGTGGGATTGCTCCGACTCGGCCTTTTTTTACGATGCGTTCAGCGCGCTCGCTTTTCGCCGCCAGGGGGCGGCAGGGGCGGCGGCATACTGCCGGCCCGCGGCAGCGGCGGCGGCGCGACCGAGTTGCGACGCGCGGAGGTGGGTGGCGGCAATGGCGAAGGTGAGGGTGGTGGCCGCAGTGACGGGTGGGCTTGTTCGTAGCGATGCCGCTCTTCGAACAGCACGACCTTGATCAACGAGTCGACGTCGGCATCTCGGATGACCGGGTCGTTGATGTCGATGCTCGGGTCCAATAGCTCGATCAGCGCGAGGAGCGCGCTCGACATCTGTGCCGGGTTCGGGAACGAATCGCGAATGCACATCTCGCGTGCCTCGTCGGTCGACGCGCTCAGAAGCTCCGCGTACATCGACTCGATCGAAAGTAAGATGGGCGTCGTCAGTGCTTCGTGATGAGGCGGCAAGCGACTGATCGCGGCGAGCTTCTCCAACACGCGGCGACGCGCCTCTTCCTCGGGGGCGGGGCGCTGTGAGTTCTGAATCAGCTTGTCGACGTCGTCCTCGGCAGATGCGATCTCGAGCAGACTGTCCTCGGGAGGGCGCGGCGCCGACACAGCGGGCTTCGGAGGCGGCACCGACTTACGAGCATCAGCCGCCACTTCCTCGCGCGGCGGCGGCGGTGGAACCGATTTGCGCGTGGCGACGGCGGGAGCCCCCGCGGGTTTCGTGCTGGCTACGCCCGTGAAGCCATGAGGCGTGGCGATGCGATCCAAGATCACTGCTTTCCACACGTGCTCGAGTGGAATGAAGCCCACGATTTGCTGCAAAGACACGCTCTCGAGCAAGGCTTCCTCGGTCAGCGGTTTCCGCTCGCGACCGAGCTTCAGCGCATGAGCGACCAGCTTTTGCAGCTCTTTGTGGGGCAACCGCAGGGACAGCATCTCGAAGCTGATGCCGTCCGTGATGTCCGCCAAGCTCACTAGGTCCTCGTTCAGCGCGTTCTCGAGGGTGAACGTCATGCGGCCGATCGCGCGGTCGCGATTGGCCTCCGCGTTCAGCGTCGACCAGAATTCGTCCTCGACCAAGAACGTCCACAAGCGACTCGCGTCCAAATGACGGACCCGTTCGTCGGGTGGGAAGAGCTCGAGAATTGCGGCCGCGTCGGTCAACCCCTCGTCGATCGCGATCCGGAGATCTTCGGCGCCAGACGCGGTCGACTTCTTGAGCGCGATCTTCTGGTGCACGCCGGCAGCTTTGACCAAGATCTCCGCGCGCAGCTCGTGAGCCGACTCGAGCGCTTGCATGATGTCGATCGGCTTGAAGTGCTTCAGAAAATCGTCAGGCGTTCGAAAACCCTGAGCCAGCGCGTGCACGATGGCTTGCGAGAGAAAGCGTTCAGCTCCCGTCTTCAAAGAGGATTTAAAACTTGCGGCGGAGTAGATCGAGGTTTTCCCCATGGCGGACGCGCATCCTAAGGGTATTTGGATGCAGCGCTGCAGACCTTTTTTCGATGCCTTGCAGCACGCTTCGCCAGCGATCTGTCGGCGCTAAAACTTTGCGCCAGCACGGGTAGTAGCGGGCGAAGCTACCCGCTGGTGAGCGCTCAGCCGCGCTTCTTGCGCCGCGCTCGAGTCGTCGACGCTGATGCCTCGCCCTGGATGCGTGCGGCGGCTTCCGCGGCGGCATCGTCGATACGGGCGAGGGCTTGCAACCGCTGTGCAAGGGGTAGGGTCGTGCCGATGAATAGGTCCGCTGGCTTCACGGCCAGTAGCTGAGCGACTCGAGCGAGCGTCGCTGGGTCCAGCCGGGCCGAAACGTTGAGCAGCACGCTCCCGTCCAGGGCCAGCGCAAGTGGCGCGCAATGCGTGCGTTTTCTGGGCATGCCGGTACTGATTGCCAACCGCGTGCCAAGCATAATAGAGCCTAGAAACGCATTCTTGGAGTCCCGAAATGAGAAGTTGTCTCGGGTTCTGCGTCTCGCGCGGCGCCGGAGATCTGGGCATGCTGGCGTGTCGCTCTGGCCTTCGTGCAGCCCGTGTCTAACTCTAGGGTTGGAAACCGAGCCATCGAGCTTGCGCCTGGCTGAGCCGCGCTCACCGGCGTCGGGCTAGTGAGCTCCCTTCTGGCGGGTTGGCGAACGCCGGCTTTTCGCCGATTTTTGGCCATTTTCCGGGGGAGTGATCGGCGGGCGCGCAGAGGTCGGTTATCCTGAAGGGGTGAGCTCAGACGGTCTCCCAAAGTCAGGCGGCGCGGCGGGGATTGCGCTCACTTCCATGCAAGTGGACGTGACGACGCGCCTCGGCGCGCTCTCGCCCGCAACCGCGACAGGCTTTTCGTCCTTGGATCGCATGCTGAGCGGCGGGCTGCGTAGCGGCACGGTCCTCGCGATTGCCGGCGCGCCTGGCGTCGGACGCACGGCCTTCGCGCTCCTTATAGGGTACATGGCCGCGCGCGCGAAGGCGGGCGTCGTGTTCGCCAGCGCATCGCTCGACGCGACGGAGATCGTGGCCCGCTTGGCGGCCCGCGCGCTGCACCGCGAGTACCCGGACGCGCACACACCCTATGGGATGATTTGGTCGGGGCAGGCTTGGCAAGACGCTGCGACGCACCGCGCGGTGGCCGACTCGGTGGAGACGGTCGTGAAAAAAGTGGGCGCGCAACTCCACCTGTATCGCGCCGCCGGGCTCGAATCGACGAATTCGCTCGCTGAATGTGCGGCTCATCAATGGTCGCGAAGTGAGCGCGCCGTACTCGTCGTCGACGACATCGAGGCATTTTCGGCGACCGGTGAGGGTGCCATGTCGCACGCGGCCGCGGCGAATGCGAGCATGGAAGGCCGCGTGACTCACGTCGCCTATGATTTGCGGCGCATCGCCGATCAGGGTTGCTCGGTCATCTTCACGACGTTGTCGCGGCACTCCGACTTGGTCGCGCCCGCGGTGACGCTGGCGGGCGAGTTGCGCGCTGCACCCGACACCCCGAGCGAACCCGGCGAGCGTTCGATGGAGTTCGCCGTCTACAAGAACCGCATTGGCGAGACCGGCGTCGTCCCGTTGCGCTTCGTGCCGGGCGCCGGTCTATTCGAAGAACGCAAGCGTCGCACCTGACGACGAGCGCGCGGCGATGGCTCAGCGCTTCATCCTGCACGCGGACATGGATGCCTTTTACGCATCCATCGAGCAGCGCGATCGACCCGAGCTGCGTGGTCTACCCGTGATCGTTGGCGCCAACTCGGCGCGCGGGGTGGTTGCGGCGGCGTCCTATGAGGCGAGGAAATTCGGCGTGCGTTCGGCGATGCCCGGCTTCCAAGCGCGCGCGCTGTGCCCGAACGGCGTGTTTCTGCCGGCAAACATCGCGCGTTACGCCGAGGTATCCGAGCAGGTTCATGGCGTGTTTGGCGAGTTTACACCGGACATCGAACCGATCGCGCTGGACGAAGCGTTTCTCGACATCACTGCGTCCGAGCGCCTATTCGGTGGCCCGCTGGAGCTTGCCACGCGCCTGAAACGGCTGGTCTTGGAGCGCACCGAGCTCACGATTTCGGTGGGCGTCGCGCCGAACAAACTGGTTGCGAAGATCGCCTGCACGCTCGCTAAACCGAATGGCCTCAAGATGGTGCGTGAGGAGGAAGTGCGCGCGTTGCTCGACCCGTTGCCCGTGCGCCGGCTTTGGGGCGTGGGCCCGGTTCTTGGTGACAAGCTCGCGCGTTTGGGGCTGAAGACGTTCGCGGACATCGTCGCCTACGACGCAAAGCAACTCGCTCGTGAGCTAGGTGAGCGCGCCGGCGAGTTGCAAGCATTGGCTGCCGGGATCGACTCGCGCCCGGTGATCTCCGAACGCGCAGCAAAGTCGATCGGCGAAGAAAATACATTCGAGACCGACACGCTCGATCGCGAGAAGGTCAGCGCTGTGCTCACCGCCCATGCGGACGAGGTGGCGCGCCGGCTCCGGCGCTCGGGCTACCTCGGCTGCACTGTCACCCTCAAGATTAAGCTCGGCACGTCACGACGCAGGCGCGAGGCGCGGGTGGGTGAGGGCGACGAACCGGTGTATCCGCTGCTCACGCGTAGCAAAACGCTGCGCGAGCCGACGGACGACGGCGCGTTAATCCGGCAAGTTGCCCTCGATTTGTGGGATGCGGCGCGCATCAAGGAACCCGTGCGACTGCTTGGCGTGAGCGTTTCGCAACTGAGTCAGAGCGAACGCACGCAGCTCGAGCTATTCACGCCGCAGAAGCCGGCGCGCGCGCTCGGTCAGGCGTTGGATGCGATTCGCGAGCGTTTCGGGCGGGATGCGATCGGACCCGCCGTCGGCAACCTCGAGAAGGTCACGCCGAGCCTTCGAAAAAAGCGCGGCGAGTGAGCGCGACACGATCTGGTTTTCCACGCGAAACCCGAGCGCGCCTAGGATTGCCAGAATAATCGAGTGGTTGTAGTAGGTCTGGCCGCGAGCACCCGCGTGGGTCTTGCGGTGACGATTCTTATTGTTCGGAGGAGATCGAAATGAAGAAGCTTACGGTACTCTTGGCGGTAGCCGCTCTCGGCGCGGGCATTGCGCTGGTCGGTTGCTCGAGCGACGGTGATGACACGGCCGCAGCAGGTGGCAGTGGTGGTGCGGCTGGCGGTTCGTCGTCGGCTGGCACAGGTGGCTCGGGCGAAGCTGGTGAATCCAGCACGACCGCGGGCACTGGTGGCAAGGCTAGCGTCGGCAGCGCGGGTGACACCGGCGCGAGCGAAGCGGGCGCTGCCAGTTGAGCCTTAGTTACCGAACCCCGGCGCGCCCTCGCATCCAAGGGAGCGCCGGGGCTCGGTGGCACAAGCTCCGAGATCTCGAGCGCCGCTTCGAAAAAAAATTCGAATTACACGGCGCGCGAAGCAAATTCGGTCATGGGACCAATCGCCTGATAAATAGGCGAGTGATTCCAATGTGTTAAGAGCTAAAGTGTGCCATGCGCACTGGGTGCGACACCGCCGTACGACGCTGCCCAATGTGGTTTCCGGGCAAAAACCGCGCTGTCATGCGATTGCAATGAGAATCGAGCAGTTGTAATAGGCCTGACACCATGACACGAAAGTCGGGGTTCATGGTGACGGGCTTGGTTTCCGGGCTCGTGTCGAACTTAGATACCTTAATAATTCTTTTCACTTAGCCAGCTTCTTGTGCGGCGCGCCATATTGGCATGCACTGTGCTTGAGGGCCGGCGGGCGGCTCCGCCCACGTGACTGTGACTAACCTAGGTTATTCGGAGGATTTGGATATGAAGAAGCTAACTGGCTTGCTCGCTGTGATCGCGCTCGGCGCGGGCATCGCGGCGGTGGGCTGCTCAAGTAGTGGCGATGACACGGCCGCAGCGGCCGGCTCGGGTGGCGCTTCGGCGGGCACCGGCGGCGCAGCAGGTGGCACGGCTGGCAAGGCCGGCGCGGGTGGCACGGCTGCTGCCGGCGCGGCTGGCAAAGCGGGCAGCGGCACCGGTGGTGCTGGCGAAGCTGGCGCTGCGACGGGCGGCACCGGTGGTGCTGGCGAAGCTGGCGCCGGTGACACCGCTGGCGCGACTGACGTCGGCGCTGCTGGCGCGAACTGAGCGCCTCGTTCTCAGGGGTAGCGCCCGAGCGCGCTGCCCCGAAGAACATCACTTAGCAGTATGCAACGACGCGGCAGGTACCTGCCGCGTCGTTGTGTTTTGTGGGGGTCGTCGCGCACGCTAAGCTGTGCCGGACGATGAATCACCCGCAGCCCCACGCGTCGCTTGCGCTAGCATTTGCCTCAGTTGCGGTGCTCGCGGCCTGTGGTGGGCGCTTTGATCCGGCCCACTTCGAGGGGTCCAGCGAGCCGCGTCGCACCGCGCCGGAAGCGCTGCGCGAGCTCGCCACACGTACGAGTCAGCTCGAAGCGATCGGCGGCGTGCACGCGAGTTGCGCGTTACACCCCGGCTTTCACCGTTTGGATGGTGAAGCCTTGAGTGACCTGGATTGCAGTACGGAACGCTTGGACTTTGCGCTCCGCGAGTCGGCCGCCAGCGCGGGCGGCGATGCATTGATCGGTGTGCACTGCGACTCCCGGCGCCTAGGCACGACTTCACGCGAGACGCATCGGCTGAGCTGTGCTGCGGAAGTCGCGCGCTTCAGTGGTAAATTGCCCAGTGAGCGGCCGCTCGCGGTGCCGGAGTCGTTGCAGGTGGAGGGGCCTGCTCCGAGCGCCGCCGAGGTGCAGCGCATCGACGAGCCGGACGCGTCGTTGTCATTTCGCATCTCTCTCAAGTTCGAGCCCACCGTTCCGAAATTCGAGGGCCGCCCGCGTGTCAGCGCGGAGGTGAACGAGCTTCCGCTGCTGCCGCTGGCAGATCGCCCGCTGGGCGATCTGGTAGCGAGCTGTGAGGATGGTTGCGACGAGCGCGCGCTGCGGCGAGGGGTGCTGATTGCGGCGGGGCGTCTCGGGGTGCCCGATGTCGTGTCCGTGCGTTGCTTTAGCTCCACCGCCAGCAATTCTTGCGTCGGCACGTTGGCCGCCCCAGAGCGCGACGAGTAAGCGGCGCTCGGTCAGCTTTGCCAGTCGAAGACGACGGGGACCAGGATAGCCTCGAGCAAGCTCAGTCGCACCGGGCATTCGTGGGCGGCGCGTTCGACCTCCGCGCGCCCGTCTTGGACGCTGTCCGTGGCGGCCTTTGGCAAGGTGATGGCGACGGCCAGCTGGGCGATGCGGCGCGGGGGCGAGCTGGTCATCGTCTTCTTCACGTGCACACGGGTGC
>DATHOI010000890.1:0-4541 GCA_035485095.1 Polyangiaceae bacterium
GCGAGCCAACGCGCGATTTGTTCCACTACGTGCCGCGGGGCTCGCGGCGCAAAATCGCAGAACGGCGCTTCGACGACGGAGATCGGCGCTGCGGCTCGCCCGAACTGGATCGGAAGCACCAGCAGGGCAGGGCCAGGGTGAGCTGGATTCTTGGCCGCGCCGAGCGCGGCGAGGCCTTGCGTTGCGGCTGTTTTTGGCTGCGCGACGCGGATCGTGGCACGCGTCACGTTGGCCAGCATCTTCTCCACGGCGATGCCTTCGGGGCCGCTGTCTTGGAGCAGACGCCCGCCGTCCGCAGCCCACGCAACGTCGCCACAAATGAGCAGCATGGGGATGCGCTCGAGGTGTGCCGAGACGATGCCCGTGACGACATTGGTCGCGCCTGGGCCAGCGGTGACGACGACCGCCGGAACTCTGCCCGAGGCGCGGTAGTAGTCGGCGGCGGCGAATGCCGCCGAAGTCTCGTGACGCGACTCGATCAGGCGCGCGCCTGGCGTGTTGAGGATCGCATCGAACACCGGTGATACTGGTCCGCCGGGAATGCCGAAGAAGGTCTCGACGCCCGCTTGAACGAGCGCTTGCACCAAGCGGTGCGCCGCTGGCGCGTCGGGCTGCGGCTCGAGCGTGTGGGCCTCGCGCTTCACCGTCACTGAGCGAGCGTCGGGCGTGCGAACCTCGGGGTTCCGCCTCGGCTTCAGCTCGTTGACGTAGGACTGTGGCGCGGGCTCGCTTTCCGGGCTCTCTTCGTAAGCATCAACGCTTAGCTCAGCTAGTTTTCGAGAAGACATTTAACAAGCTCCACTGGCGATCCCCGTCGGGGGCCCGCATAACACACATGGGTGATCAGTTGGGTGACTTGTGTTGCAATTTTGCGGATTGAAGTAGTTGCAGAACGCCGCTGTAAGGAGAGGGCTATTCGTTGGCGCTGGAATCGGTGCGCTGCGCGTGATTCCCAATCTGCATAGCTCGAGTGAGCGCGCCTATCTCGCGCACGGCGCGCGGCTAATGAGGCCGCCAATGCCGTGCTAGCGCTTGCGCCCTGCGAGCTCGGGCCTCGTAAAATGGGCTGCCGCGTGAACTAGCGCGACGTTTTGTGCGCGGTATTGCTGCAGCGCGAGGACGGAATCAGGAGCCGAGACGCAGGCGAGCGCGTGCGAGCCACCAGCATTCGATACGCCGGCCTTCGCCAGGCGAAGGCGCGCGCAGCGGCAAAGGTCGCTCAGATCACAATCGGCGCACGTCACGTCCGTGACGATAGCATGGGCCGCTTATTCGTTTTCGTCGAGGCGCAGCAGGACGCGCTCGAGCTTTCGCAGCAGGAGCTGAGCGTCATTTTTCTCGACGTAGTCTTCGGCACCCAGCCCCAGCGTAATCTTGCTGTCCGAGCCGTGATCGGTTCGCCCCGACCAAACCACGACCGGAATCTGAGCCGTCCTCGGGTCGGCCTTCAGTTTCGCGAGCACGTCGCGCCCGTCGGCGTCTGGAAACTCCAGATCCAAAACGATGACGTCGGGTTGCTGCTCGATGGCGACCGCCACTGTGGTTGCGCCGCTGGTTGCCTGAACCAGTACGTGTCCGCGTTGCTCGGCGACGCGTTTGACGACCTGCTGAATGGCGACATTGTCATCGGCCAACAAGATGCGCCGCCCGCGTTTGGTTTTTTTCCGTTCGGTCATGTGCCACCACCCGGCTGAGCTCCCGTCCAGCGTCGATCAGCGAGCGCCGCGCTGCCGACCGAGTCTCTTTCGCTTAGAATGAGTAGCTTGCGGCGTCCCGCGTTGGCGAGTCAACACCGCGATGCGGTCGACGCGGCGAGTCGCATTGACGAGCTGACGGATTTCGTCGGCCCCAATCTCTGCACACGTGACCCAGTAGTACTTGGAGCTCACCGCGTGGATGAGTCGTACGCGCGCGGTTCTTCGTACGAGACTTATTTCTTGGCTCGCTTTGCCTCGAGCCCGGTGATCAGCGAATGAATCGCGAACTGAAAGACTGGATCGAATTGGAAGCGAGCGACATTCGAGAGCGCCGCGCGAGTCACTTGGTGCTCGTCTGCATCCGCCGCCTCGACCCACTCTTTTAAGCGCTCGAAGCGCTTGGCCAGCACGGACTCCTGCTCTGGGCCTTGCAGCGTCGATTCGACCAACATCAATCCGATCGAGGTGAGTGCGACGCTGGACAAGCCCATCAACGCATCGATAGACGACATTTGGTCGGCGACCATTAGTCGCAAGACTTGCTCGCGGAGTGTTACCTCCAGCGGAGGAACCGGGCGCGCCAAAAGCGGTGTCCAGTGCGGGTGCTCCGTAAGCAGACTGCGTATCCGATGCGCAAGAGCCAAAAGCTCGCTCTGCCAGCTCTCATGTCCCTCGTACAGATACGCGCGCCGCGCGATCTCCGCGTACATCAGGTCGAGTAGCTCACTCTTGTTGGCGAAGTGCGTATAGAGCGACATGGGCGGCGCGCCCAACGCATCCGCGACCGCGCGGATCGTCAGCCGCTCGACGCCGTCCCGGTCGGTGACCGCCAGCGCCGCGTTTACGACGGCGTCGCGCGTAATGCTTCCGCGGGGCCTCTGTTTACGCATTGACCGAGCCATAGCCGAAGCCACCCCAGCACTGAAGATCTCTCGTTGATCTCGTACAACCAGGGACGAGCGTACGGGTCGAGTGTCCTGCTAATTTCCCGAGCGCGCCTCGATCATTCGCTGCGTTTCGAGAAGTCGAACGTGCGCGGTAGCAATGTTTCCGTAGCCTCGGCGGCTTGTGGGCGAGCCACCAGGTAGCCTTGCATTTGATCACATTTCAATAGCCGCAATAGCTGTGCTTGTTGCGTAGTCTCGACGCCTTCTGCGATGACCTTGAGATCGAGCGCGTGCGCGAGCGAGATGATGGTCGTGACGATGGACATCTCTTGCGGGTCATCGGTCATGCGCATGACGAACGAGCGATCGATCTTGAGCGCGTCGATCGGTAGTCGGCTCAGGTAGCCGAGAGACGAGTAGCCGGTGCCAAAATCGTCTATCGCCACGCCGAACCCCAGTTGCTTGGCTTGGCGAAGCTTCTCCGTATTGCCGACGAAGTCCTCCATCAAGACACTCTCGGTAATTTCCAAATCGAGACCGGCGCTTGCGGTCGGAAACCGCGCGATGACGCTCTCGAGCGTGCGCACGAAGTCGGGTTGGCTGAGCTGCAAGGGCGAGACATTCACCGCGATCCGGACGGGGTGCATGTCGTTCGAGAGCCATTCAGTGTACTGCGCCGCAGCGCGCTCGATGACCCACTTCCCGACCTCGATGATCATGCCCGTCTCTTCTAGGAGTGGGATGAAAAGGCCAGGCGGGATCAGCTTGCCATCTTGACCCACCCAACGAATCAAGGCCTCGAGCCCGACGACGCGGCCGGTCTTGAGCTCGACTTTGGGCTGGTAGTGCAGCAGAAACTCATTCTGCTCGATCGCGCTCCTCAGCTTGGTTTCGAGGGTCAGTCGCTCGGCGACGCGGCCGTTCATGGCGGATGTGTAAAACACGTAGCGCTGGGCACCCGCCTTGGCTTTTTTCAGCGCGGCCTCGGCGTTGGCCAACAAGGCGTCCGCGTCTTGCCCATCCGAGGGAAAGAGCGAGATGCCGACGCGGGCTGCGAGCCGCAACTCGGTACCGGACGCGACATACGGCTGATGCAAGGCCGCCAGCGCCTTCTCCACCCATTGTGCAATGCCGGACTCATTTTCGAGCGGCCCGACGATGATGGCAAACGTGTTGTGCGCGTATCTGGCCAGCGCCCACTTACCGTCGGCTACGGCTTGTAAGCGCCGTGCGATCTCGATCAGAATCTCATCAGCCGGGCGCCGGCCGAGGGTCTCATTCACGTGCCGAAAGCGCTCGACGTCAAGCAACGCGACGGCCAGTTTGAGCTTGTCCTCGCGGCAGACCGCGAGCTGCTGGGTCAAGCGATCGGTGAGCAATCGGCGATTCGCGAGGCCCGTCAGATCGTCGTAGTAAGCGAGGAAATCGAGGCGCTGTGCCTGCGCCGCGTGTTCCAACGCGAAGCCGATATTGTCCGCGAGCTCGGCCAGCAGCTTGATCTGTCCTTCGTCGAAGAAGCCCGCTTGATCCGCGAACAGCGCGAGCGCACTGTTGATCTGTCCGGAGACGAGCACCGGTAAGACAGCGAGCGCCGGGTGGCCGCCCGCTATCAGCGCCTCGGCGAAAGCTTCTTCGATTGCGTCTTGCCGGTGCAGATCATTGATCACGACGGGGCGTTTGCTGGCGATGGCTTGTTGAACGACGCTCCCGGCTCGATGGCGCTCGGCGATCAACCAACGTCCGACGGCGTCGACCAGGTCGCGTGATGACCCGTCCCAAGCCACGACCGGATCATCTGTGCCAGACGTCATGGACACGGCGACGGCCAATGCGAGACCACCGACGCGAACAGCGACCGTGCAGGATTCCGCGAGCAGTGCGGTGCGGTCGTGAACCCGGAGGATCGTGGAGTTGATGCCACTCAGAACGGCGTGGATGCGGGTCAAGCGCTCGATGC
>DATHOI010000891.1:0-2689 GCA_035485095.1 Polyangiaceae bacterium
TGCAAAAATCGCGATGTCGGCGTGGGCTGGAATTCGACCTGTTGTCCCTGAGCGTGTCGTTCAGCGTGTCATTGGGCTTGCTGGTTGGTTGCGCGAGTCAGCCCGCAGCGGCAGCTGCGCCCGCCTTGCCCACGCCAGCCACGAGCGTCAACGCGCCGGCCTCAGCTCCGAGCGCGCCAGTGAACGCGAGCGGAGCGCCCGCACCAGCGACGACCGCCGCCCCCGACTCTGACGCTTCGCCGCCGCCCCAAGCAACCACAGCCGCGCCAGTGAACGCCGCCGCGACGGCTTCGCCCGCTCTACCGAAGGGCACTCTGGTCTTGCACATTGGCGACTCGTTCGCCGCGGCCCTCGGTGTCGAGCTGGGCAAACGGTTGAAGTCCGAGGGCGTGCGAAACGCGCTCGAATACAAGACGGCCAGCTACATCCCCAACTGGAGCTTCGGTGGAGATATCCCCAAATTCATCGCGAATTATCGGCCCGATCTGGTGCTGGTCACGCTCGGCGCGAACGAGATCGAGATCCCGAAGCCCGAGCAACGCGTGGGCGCGATTCGTCATTTAGTGGCAGAGCTCGGCGGGCGCCCGTGCGTGTGGATTGCGCCGCCTTTGTGGAAGCCGGACACCGGCCTGCTGAAGGTGATTCAAGACAATGTGGCGCCGTGCCGCTACCTCGACAGCAACGCGCTCGTGCACGATCTGCCACGCGGTCGCGACAAGATCCATCCTAGCCCCGAGGGTCGAGCCATCTGGGCCGACATCGTATTCCACTGGCTAGTGCAAGAACGCGTCGGCAGCGACTCGCAACCTTGGGCGTTGAAACCGGCGCCGAGCGCCGCCGCGTCGCCCCACTGAAGCTCCCGCACTGGCTCAGGAGCGCACGCGACGGACCGCGAATTCGCCGAAAAACAGGCCACTACCGCCGCCGAGGAACAGCGCGACGATGAACGAGCCGAACACGCTGCCGAATAGATTTTGGGGTGCGGCGTGACTCGGGAAAAATAGCGCAAAGACGATCGCGAGCCCGAACCAAGCGGCCAGCCGCGAGCGCACATGACGCTGTGCTCCAGCCACTTCCAGCAGCACCGCGGCAACCAAAGCCAAGCCGAGCACGATTGCGGTCGGCAAACTTGGCGGGCGCACGACGCCCTCGAAGACGACCCGATACGCGTCGAACCCCGCGAGCGCGAGAACCAGGACGCCCAGACCGAGCACCAGATTTCTGAGCGGCGGATCGGCGTTCCAAAACGGGCTCACGCCCGAGAAGACCGCAATCGCAGGCACTCCGAAGGCCAACACCTGACCTTCGACCGGGCGCAGCGTGTCGAAGCGTGAGCCACCGACCAGGAGCATGAGCGAGAGCAGCAGCAGCGGTAAGCGGAGGCGCGACAGGGCGTCGGACATGCTGGATTCGCGAGGGGGCGTCGGCATAGCATGGCGCTCCTTGGCCCGCGAATCTCGCTGGAAAACGCGCGCCCGGCGCTTGGGCGTCGCGGCCAGACTCAGCTTGGGACTGCTCTTTGCGTTGAGCGGCGGCGGCTGCGGCGGGCAGGCGAAGGCACCAACCGGCGCGCGCGCGCCCCGCCGCGACTCGCCCGCGCGGCGTTTGGCGGCGCACACGCTTCCGGCAACGGGCAACGAACAGCTCGCGTTCGACGTGCGGCTCAACGCACCGCTAGCGCAGCTCGACGTGCAGGTTTGCGCGACAGGTTTTCGGATCGAGCGGCTCGAAGCTCCCAGCGCTGGCGCCCAAGCGTTACTCAGCGGAGGCAAAATAGTAACCCCTGAGGGTGACTATCCGTGTCCCGACGAGGGCGTGGACTTTCCACATTCCAAGCGCGACGAGTGCCTGCGTTACACGGTCGTGCTCCCGGAAAAGACGCCGGATCCGACGAGCCTGCGCCGAGTCGGTCGAGATCTGTTGGCTTCGCCGGACTTGTGGCTGTGGGTGCCGACGCCGCGGCCCGCCAATTTGCCGATGCGGGTCCACTTCAGGTTGCCAGCGGGCGTCGTGGCCGCGCTGCCCTGGCCGCATTGGCCCGGCTCGCAGGACGACTTCGCCTTGTCCGAGACGGCGTTCGCTTGGAAATCAGCCGGCGCCTTTGGCCACGCGGCTGTTGAATCCCTGAGCGTCGCTGGCGGGCAGCTCGACTGGGCCCCGTTGGGCGAGGGGTTCAGGGAGCACGCCGGGGAGGTGCGCGACTGGCTCCTGCAAAGCGCGCGGGCGAGCAGCTTGCTGTTCGGCCATTTGCCCGTGCCGCACACGCTAGTGCTCGCGGTGCCCGGCGAGCGGGCACGGGCCTCATTCGGCATGGCGCTGCGCGGCGGCGGCCCGGCGGTCGTGCTCTTACTCGACCGGCGCGTGAACGCGCAGACCTTGGCCAGTGATTGGACGGCGACGCACGAGTTTTTGCATCTCGGCGTGCCGCGCCTGCCACCGGAAGACGCTTGGCTCTTCGAGGGGCTCGCGACGTACTACACCGAGCTCGTGCGCGCCCGCGCCGGGCTCATCACTCCCGCCCAGGCCTACCAGCACCTGCTCGACGGCTTCGAGCGCGGACGCAAAAACACCAGCGCGCGAACGCTCCGTCAAGAAAGCGCGGAAATGCGTGAAAATCACGCATTTTACCGAGTGTACTGGTCAGGCGCAGCGCTCGCTTTTTTGACGGACATCGGCGCGCGCGAGGCGG
>DATHOI010000892.1:0-4186 GCA_035485095.1 Polyangiaceae bacterium
GATTTCGTGGTTCGAAGCACCGAAGCGGTGTGGCCCGACGGCGCGCAAAGCCCGTCCAGCTTGGCCTGGAACCTAACTTGCCCGAACGACGCTTGCTTCGCGCTCAGCGCGGAGAACGGCGCGCCCTCGACCGTGAGCCTAGCTCGGCTCGAGCACCGCTCCGACGCCTATCGGTCTCCGGGCGAGCGCGTCGAGCTACCGCCGCCGCCGCGCATTGCAAGTGATGAAGCGCTCGCGGAGACAGCGCCGCTGTCGCAAATCGCCCTGACGGAGACCAGTGCGGGAACTTTGCTCGGCTGGGTCACCGATTTCGACCCGACCACGCCGTGGGTGAAGCTGAAGAAACCGACTCCGGACGGACGCTACGAGCCGCTGCGCGCGCAGCTCGACTTACGCGCCTTCAGCGCGAACGAGCCGTTCACGCCGCTCGGCGAGACCGAGAACTTGTCGTTGCGCGCCCATTCACTCGGCGGCGTGGCGCTCAGCAGCAGCCCGAATCAAAACGACGCGCTCGTCGGCTGGGCTGGGCTCGACAACGGGCAGCCGCAGGTCTTTCTGACTTTGGTCGACAAGCTCGGCAAGAAGCAAGCGCAACGCATGCTGACGCACAAGACGGGCGAGCTGAACGACATCGCCACTTTATCGAGCGGCGCAGACTACTTCGTAGCGTGGGTGGACGAGCGCACTTCGGATCCGGAGCTCTACGCGACCAAGGTCAACCACGCGCTGAATCGCATCGCCCCCGAGCAACGCATCACGCAAGCGCCGGGAGCCGCCACGGATGTCTCACTCGTGTCGACGAGCAGCGGTGCATTGGTCGTCTGGGCGGACGCGCGAGAGAGCGAGCAACCCGGCGCCGCCGACATCTACGCCGCGGCGCTACGCGGCACCGACGCGAGTCGCGTCGCGCCCGAACTCTGCGTGCAGAAAACGCGCGCGCACTCGTTTTCACCCTTGGCGGTGCCATACGGGAAAAATACACTGGTCGCCTGGCTCGAGGCGGCCGCCGACACGGGCAGCGACGAACCGGCGCACATCAGCTTCGCTGAGCTCGACGAGACGGCGCACGTCGTGGGCGGCGTACAGAGCGTGACGTTCGCCTCCGGCACGCCAGTGACGCTCGGCCTCGATTGCTCGGACCAGCTCTGTCATGCACTGGTCAGCGTCGACGACAACTCACACAGCGAGCTCTACGCGCTGACCTATCGCAGCGGCAAGGCCGAAGGTGCCGTGCGGATCCGTTCGAGCAGCGGCGCGCCTTCCAGCGTTGCGCCCGTCGTGCACGGTCGCGAAGTATACGTCGCGGACGTCCAGCAAGGACGCGCGCACGTCCGGCGTCTGCTCGTCGATTGGTAGCCGAGTGACGGACACTGCTCACGCACGCTATCGCGCAACGAGCCATTTTTCCTCGCTCGACGGGCTGCGTTGTTTGAGCATCGTGCCCGTCGTGTGGCACCACTCGACGCCGCGTCCACTGCCCGGGTTGCTCGGCAAGGGACCAGCGGGCGTGGACTTGTTCTTCTGCATCAGTGGCTTTCTGATCACGACGCTCTTGGTGCGAGAGAAGGCACGGGCCGGCGGCATCCAGCTACTCGATTTTTACGTCCGCCGCGCGCTCCGCATTCTGCCGCTGTATTACGCGACGCTAGTTTCTTATGTCGTGTTTGCAAGCTTCTTGCCTGCAGAGGCGGCGCAGCGCGCCCATTTTTTCCACACCCTGCCGCTGTACGCGACCTTCACGGCCAACTGGTTCGGCAACTTCGGGGTCAGTCATGCCATCCTATTTTCGTTCGCCTGGTCGCTTTGCGTCGAGGAGCAGTTCTACGCGTTTTGGCCGTGGCTCGTGCACAAGCTGTCTGGCCGAAGCGCGCTCGTGGCGATGCTCGCGATTCTGACAGTCGATCTGCTGACCGAACGCGGCACGCTCTCTTGGCTCATGCCACCGGGTGGCCAAGCGTTTCGCATACTGACGAGCTTTGCTACGCCGATAGGCCTGGGCGCGGTCTTGGCGCTCTTGCTCGACGACGAGCAGAGCTTCTCCGCTATCGCTCGAGTGCTGGGTGCAGCCTGGAGCGCGCCGATGGCGCTCACCGCGGTGTGCACGCTCCTTGCGTGGCCCGTCGGATCCTTGCTCACGTTCCAGCTCGCACTCGCAGCGCTCGTCGGCGCGTGCGTGATTCGCCAGCGCAACGGACTTTGGTTCCTGCTGGAAGCGCGCGCCCCGAGCTACGTCGGCCGAGTGAGCTATGGCCTTTACCTCTTGAACCTCACGGCGATCGGCGGCGTGCGCCGACTATTCCCAGCGCACGCCGCCTCGGCGAGCTTCGTCTTCGCGCTCTCTTTCCCGCTTGCGCTCGGTCTAGCCGCGCTCAGTCACCGCTACCTCGAGGCACCATTTTTGCGTTTCCGCGCTCGCTTCCGCGGCGAGCGCTCAGCGCTGCCCGTGATTCCTGTCTGAAGAGCCCAATGCGCGTCGATGTCGCGTGAGACGACGACGCGGTGTACGGTATCGGCCTCTACTTTCAGCAAGCGAGACCACGATGAGCAATGCCCTGCCGGCGCCCAGCGGCAACGTATCCTGGATCACCCAAGCGAGTCTCGAGCGCACGGTCTCGGCTTCGCGCACGAGCGCTCGAAAGCGCATGATTCAGCCCTTTCATCGCACTGATCAAGCCAGCCTCCAGCGCATGTTCAACGCGGTGCAATTGGGCAGCTACATCGCGCCGCACCGTCACCTCGACCCGCCGAAGGATGAATCGTGGATCGTGCTTCGCGGCGCGCTCGCCTTCTTCACCTTCGACGAGCAGGGGAATATCGAAGAGTGCCTGGAAGTGGGCGCGGGGCAGGACGTCTTCGGCGTCGATCTCGAAGCGGGCGTCTACCACTCGTTCTTCGCGCTCGTGCCGGACACGGTCGTGTATGAAGTGAAGACGGGCCCTTACGCGCCGAGTACGGACAAGGCATTCGCGCCGTGGGCGCCGCGCGAGGGCGACCCCGGAGTCACCGCGTACCTCGAGCACCTGCAGGCGGAGTTTCAGCGACGCGTCAAAGCGACGTGAATCAGCCTGCCAAAGCCTGATTTGGACGGTCCCGGGCAACGCCGTGAAGCTGGCCTCGTGCCGAAACTCGGGAAATGGCCTACGCTTGGACGCGTGTCGAGTCGCGTACCGAGCCCGAGCCGGGTTTTTGCTGGAGCCCTGCTGATGCTGACGTCAGCGCTCGGCTGCAGCCACGGAGCAGAGCAGAGTAACAAGGCGAGCGGTCCCGCGCCCAGTGCGAGCGCTGTCCAGAGCTTACAGCCGCCGAGCTTCCTGCGTTATCCGGGACAAGCAGGAGCCATCGAGCCCTGGGTCCAAGAACAAGTGGAGATCGCGGACGCCGCTCACTTGCGCGTGCTCGTCTATGTCGGGGCAAGCTGGTGCGAGCCGTGTCAGCGGTTCCACCAAGCAGTCGAGCGCGGAGAGCTCAACGGTGCTCTCAACGGTCTCCGTTTTCTGGAGTTCGATCAAGACCGCGACGTGAACGCGTTGCGCGTCGCGGGCTACGTGTATCAGTACATTCCGGTCCTGGCGCTACCCGACCCGGATGGCAAAAATCACGGCCGCATGATCGCCGGGTCGATCAAAGGCCCCAACGCAGTTCGTGATGACCTAGTCCCGCGCTTACAGGCGTTGCTCGCAGGAAAAGCCGTAGATTGAGGGCTCAGGCCGCGGGCCCGCGCTCAAGTCAGCACGCCAGAGACGACGCTCCCAGAAGTGACCTGCGTCACGATCACGCTCGGATCGACGCCCACGGCCGCCAACAGAGTCTGGCCGTACGAGGCCAGCGTTGCGAGCGGAGGAATGTCACCGTTGCTGCTGGACAAGCCGGTCTTCGAGTCGACGCCGGTCGCGCCGTAGTCGGTAGACGCTGGGGCGATGCCGCCCACGACGCCACCGCGAATCGACTTGCCGATGGTGATCGAGACCTGATGATTCGGGTTGTGTTGACGACCATCGGTATTGCCCGGGCCGATGGTGCGCCCGAACACGTTCAACGACGCAAACAGAACCTGATCGGTCAGACCGGCGCTGTCGAGCGCCTGCATCAGCGTGGCTATCGTTTGCACGCCGGACACGGTCTCAGCGGTCTCCGTGGCCAGACCGATATCGCGATGGTTGTCACCGCCGAACGGAATGTGAATCGA
>DATHOI010000893.1:0-3679 GCA_035485095.1 Polyangiaceae bacterium
CGACACGAGCCAACCAGCGAGCGCGAGGACAGCGAGCGCAAACCAACGACGAGTCAGCATGACTTCTCCGGTGCAACCGCTGTCGGCGGCGCCCCTCTTCATGGCACCGGTAGGCGAGCGCGCAACCGTCCTGTGATCCGGATTCGTCGTCGGATCTCGCAACACTAGCGCCACACGCGGCCCTCGTTGGGTGATGTTCATGCGTCTCGCCATTTCCGCCACAAGGGAGAACCACTCACCCGTGAACTGGGCTACTGCCTGCACCAAGAAAAGTGGCGGAGGCAGTCGCACCTGACACTGGCCGGCTGCTGAGGCGCAGTTGCGACAATAGTGGGTTCCGCGGGCCAAGCATCGATTTCGGAAAAGATCGAGAAAGGCTACGGACTTGAAGAGGACGCCGTGTCGGGCAAAACTGCTCCCGCAGGTTGGCGCGCTGTCCATGAGCACGGTTCCGATCACCTCTAAACAACGTTTTCACGCTTTCCGCGAAGCGGCGCACAACGCGCGCAAACGAAATCATGCGCTGCGCTCCGCGCATGAAGCCGAGCACCGTGGTCGAAGTAGCCAGCTGCGCTTCGTTTGGCCGTGGCTGCGACCGCACCGGCGCACCCTGCTACTGATCCTCGGGCTCGGTGTCTCGAGCATCGCGATCGACATGCTTTGGCCGCTGGCTTCGCGTTACCTGGTCGACCGCGTGATCTTGAATTCGAGCTTGGCACTGTCTTTCAAGCTGCGGCGCCTGGCGCTGATTTCTGCGGCCATTGCTACGCTTTTCTTGATCAATGCCGGTCTGGATCTGCTGCGCAGCTTTCGCGCGCAATTGCTGAGCTCACGGGTCTCTTCGGCGCTGCGCGCGCGCTTGTTTCGGCGGATTTTGCGGCTGCCGATGACCGAAATCAACGAGCTGAAGACAGGCGGAGTGATCTCTCGCCTATCGAACGACGTCGGCGACGCGACGAGCCTACTCCAGACGGGGTGCTTCGACCCAGTGTTGTCCAGCGTGCGGCTCATGGCGACCCTGTGCATCATCTTCTCGCTCGAGTGGCGGATCGCAGCGGCCGTCATGCTCGCGGTGCCTCCAATCGTGCTGGCTCAAAGCCTGTGGCTTCGTCGCAGTCGCGCGATCTGGAAGTCCATGGGTGAGGATCGCTCCGAGATCGACGCGCGCGTCAGCGAGGGGCTAAATGGCTTGCGCGTGGTACGCGGCTTTGCGCGCGAGCGAAGGGAGGAGAGCTCGTACACGCTCGGTCAACACACGGTCGTGCGAAAGCATAGCCTTGCTACCAGTACCCAACGCGGTGTTGCGTTAGTTTGGGATTTGGTGGTGCCGCTCACTCAAGTCACGATCCTCTGGTTCGGTGGCTATCTGGTGCTTCGGGGACAAACCACGGTTGGCACGCTGCTGGCATTTCAGGGCTATCTGTGGCGTTTGATCGACCCAATTACCGAGCTCGTCCGATCGAGCAGCGAGACACAGCGCGGCTTGGCAGCGCTCGAGCGTGTATGTGACGTCCTCGATAGGCCGGCAGAAAAGCCAGACCGAGCCAAAGCCGTGGACGCGCCAGCGCATGTCCGCGAGCTCCATCTGAGTCACCTCGATTTCTCTTACTGCAAAGGCGAACGGGTGATCCGGGACGTCGAGCTGCGCGTGCCCGGCGGCTCGGTCGTAGCCCTCATTGGCGCCAGCGGCGCCGGCAAGACGACGCTGACCGATCTGATCGCTCGCTTTCACGACCCGACGAGCGGCGCGATTCGACTCAACGGCATCGATCTACGCGACATCCGCCTGCGCAGTTACAGAAAACTGCTGGGTATCGTGCAACAAGACGTATTTCTGTTCGACGGGAGCGTGCGCGACAACATCGCCTACGGGCGTGACGAGGCCAGCTCGGCGGAGGTCGAAGAAGCCGCGCGCGCTGCCCATGCTCACGAGTTCATCACGCGCCTCCCTGACGGCTATGACACACTCGTCGGTGAACGCGGCGTGAAGCTGTCGGGCGGCCAGCGTCAACGGTTGTCGATTGCGCGCGCGCTACTGGCCGCGCCACAGATCTTGATCCTGGATGAAGCCACGAGCAACCTGGACACCGAGAGCGAGCAATTGATTCAGGCCTCGATGCAACGGCTGCTCGTGGGGCGGACGACGTTCATCATCGCTCATCGCTTGAGCACGATCGCGCGCGCGGACATGATCGTGGTGCTCGATCGCGGGCGCGTGCTCGAAGTCGGCAATCACGAGGCGCTACTTCGCCGCCGCGGCGTGTACGCGGCCATGCTCGAGCGCCAGGCTCAAACCACGGAGCGCAAGCCCGAGTCGCGCCGTGAGCTCTCGCGAGCCCGCTCCAGCCGCGCCGATGCGGAGTAGCAAAATCAAGCGAAATGCGCCCAATTCGTCAAGGACGCGTCGTGATCGGGAACACGCGCTAACGCGCGGGGCCGAACAACACGCACGAGCGCGCAGGGACCAAGAATTTACCCTCTTGATAGATCGGGCCGTAGCCCTGACCGCCGTACCTCAGCGCTTCGCTGGCAAATTCGACTTGCCACGAGCTGCCCACTTCCGGGGCGAGCAACGGCTCTGCCGGGGACACCAGCTCGAGATCGGGGCCGAGGTTCGCTAAAATCAGGCGATCACCTTGAGCGCAGAGGACGCGCAGCGCCAAGGCCCGCTCGCCGAGCACGGCGCCGTGCATACGGTCGGTGCGTCGCTGCCGGATGGCGGGATTGGTCCGCCGAATGTGGAGCAGGTCACGATGCAGCCGGTACACGTGCGCGTGCTTCTCGCGCTCGGAGAAGTCGAGCTTACAGCGCTCGAAGGTCGCGGGCGACGTGGCCTCGGCAAAGTGTGCCTGTACTTCGGCGGAAGCCGCAGCCGGAAATTGCGCCAAAAACCTGTGCCGCTCTCGGCGGATGATTTGCGATAGCTCGTCGTGGTGATCGATGAAAAACAAGAATGGCGCAGAGGACGCGAATTCTTGCCCTTGAAACAGCATCGGTGTGGCTGGCGAGAGCAGGAACAACGCGGTCAGCGTGCGGAGCTCGCCAGGGCTGGTCAGCACGTCGATGCGAGCGCCGGTGGAGCTGTTGGCCACTTGATCGTGATTCTGAATGTAAGTGACGAAGTGCGTGCCGTCCAAGTCGAGCGCGGAGGTGCCACGCAGCTTGCGCTGTGCGTGCGAGTGTTGGCCTTGGAACAGATAGCCCCACCTCAGAGCGGACAGCAGCTCTTGTGCGGTTCCGCGATAGTCCTGATAGTAGTACTCGTGTCGACCGGTGAGCGCGACACGGGCGCTGTGGTGAAAGTCGTCGTTCCAAAGCGCGTTCACGCCGTAGCCACCGGCTTCTGGGCTGCGCGCCAAGCGAGTGTCTTGCGGTTCGTTCTCTGCCACCAGCCACACTGGCTTGCCCAAGTGCTCGCCCCCGCGTCGCGCGGCTCGAACGATGTCCGCGATCACGTGCCGCTCCGAGTCGTCGAAGATGGCCTGAGTGGCGTCGAGCCTCAAGCCGTCGAAGTGGAACTCTTCGATCCAATAGCGCGCATTTTCGCAGAAGAACTCGCGCACGGGTGCGCTACGCGGACCGTCGAAGTTGATCGCTTCGCCCCAATCACAAGCATGGGCAGCCGTGAAGTAGTCGTCGGAGAACGCCCTCAGGTAATTGCCATCGGGGCCGAAGTGGT
>DATHOI010000894.1:0-5965 GCA_035485095.1 Polyangiaceae bacterium
GGCGGTGTTGGCGGTGTTGGCGGTGCGGGTGGTGGCGGTGCGGGCGCGGGCGGCGGTGGAACCGGCGCGGGCGGTGCGGGTGGTGGTGCGGGCGCGGGTTGCGACGGTTGCGCTGGCGGAGTGGGCGCGGGCGCAGTCTGCGCCCGCGCGTTCGTCACCCCAAACGCGAGGCTCGACGCGACGCACGCTGTGAGCAAGAGCGACCCGCTACCAAAAGCGCGCATGGGGCGGCGACTATCGCGCGCGCGCAGCGAGCACGCAATTCCGGGCCGCCTCACGCGTCGCGCGGTACAGCAAAAACCCGTGATTTAGCGGAATTTATGCGGGTTTAATCGAGGCGTCCGCGCGTCCGCCGCAAGCGTTGACAGTCCACGCTTCGCCGTCCATATTCCGCGGCGGAGAGATGACCGAGCGGCCGAAGGTACCTGATTCGAAATCAGGCGTACCCGTAAGGGTACCAAGGGTTCGAATCCCTTTCTCTCCGCCCCTACCCCCACCCGTCGCTCCTCACGCACCCTAGCGGCACGCACCCTAGCGGCTGCGCCGCGCGGCGCCGACCTCCCCCAAAGCCGCGCGCCGCATGCGCTAACCGTAGCTGAGCCAGGATGCTTTTGTAAGCGCGCTCTGCTGCGCGAGCTCAAGGAGGCCGTCACCGCGCCGCAAAGTGATGTCTAAACTTAAACATCAGATTTTGTTTTTGAGAGGGCAGCCGCCGCTCGCGCCGGGCGGAACATCGTGCACTGGCGCGCTCCTTCCGCTCACCTCCCCCTGCCGCGCGCAGCGGCCGTTGCGGCTGCGAGCACGGCTTTGGGGGAGGTCGGCGGCGCGGAGCGCCGACGGGTGGGGGCAACTACGGAGCACCCCAGGCGGTCGCGAGACCTGAGATGTTCCAGATCGACGCGGCGGCTTGGAAGCCGCTGGGCGCGCCCGCAGTGACGATGACCACGCGGTTCAGGATGTCGTTGCGGTTGTCGTACTCGGTTGCTTGGTTGGCGATGGTCGCCGAAGTGTGCGTGTCAGTCGTGAGCGCTGCGAGGTTGAGCCCTGTGTTGCCCGACGATTTCCAACCGACGTAGCTCGAATCGCCGAGCGAGATCGGTAGCGTGGCCACGTTCCAAAGACCCGCGCCAATAGCGCCGGCACCCGTGAAGGTGTTGTTGATCAGCGCGGCTTGGTCGTAGAAGGCGCCCGTGCCGGCATCACGCCCGAAGTAAGCCGTCACCAGGGCGTCGACGCTCACGGTCGAGTTGAGCAGCACGTAACCCTTGCCGATGGTCGCCGCGCCCGTCGTGCCAGTGCGCGCGACGAATAGGCCGTAAGTCGCAGCCGCGCCCACGTCGTTGATGAAGTGCAAGCTGCTGGCCTCGACGAGCGTCGCGTCCGCCGTACCCCAGATGAAGTCCACGTTGCCTTCGATGAAGCAATCGTAGAACCAGGCGCGGCCCGAGGTCTGGATGGTGTCCTGGTTGCTGAAGAACGAGCTATTGTCGGCAGCGACGGTGTAGCCTGAGCCGCTCGCAAAGTAGAGCGACTCGGCCTGACTCACCACGGACCGAACACCCGTGTTCTTCAGAGTGATGTTCTGAAGCACGAGATTCGAACCGCTGAAATAGAAGGACGCGCGCGTCAGCGTGGCGCCATTCACGCCGTTGCCATTGGCGAACTGAACGATGCAGCTGTCGCCTCGGTTATTGTTGGCGGGCCCGATGATATTGATCGTCTGAGTGGGGCTGTTCGGACCCGTGTAGTGAATCAGCTCGTTGTACGTTCCAGCGGCGACGTTGATCGTCGCGCTGGTCGCCGCACCGGGTAGCCCAGTCGTCAGCGCGCTCAGCGCGCCTTGCAGGGTGCGAAAGTTCGCCGTGCTGGTCTGCGAGCCGTCGACCGTGATGCTCGTGGCGCTCAGCGTCGGCGCGGCGCGCGTGGTGAAGTTCCACGTCGCGACGGAGCTCAAGTTGGACAAGCCGTTGAACGCGATGGTGTTCAACGTGCCCGTGATGGCCGTCGTTGGAATCACGACGTAGTACGAGGTACCGTACGCGAGCTTGCCCAGGTGAGGCGCGAAGTAGACGGCGTTCCCGCTCACGCGAGCCAACTGCGAGCCGACATTGATCACGGTCGCGCCGTAGGTCTGGGTTTCACCGGCAAAAGCGACACTGTCGACCAGCGTGCCGTCGTTCCTGTAGATCTGGATCGAGCCGCCGGTGTTGAGCGTGGGCGGAGCGTCGAACGTCAACGAAAGCTCGCCGTCGGTGTAGGCGTTCGCGGCCCCGGGTACGGGATAGGCTCGCGTGGCGAGCGAACCGTACGGATCGCTCGCCGGATAGTCGTTCACAGAGAGGGTGATTGTCTTCGTGTTCGTCGCGGTGTTGGTGTCGCCGGTATTGGTGACGGTCACCGTCGTGACGCCACCCTTGAGACCATTGAGCGTGATGGTCGAGTTCGTGGCGCCATTCACGACCGTCGCGGTGGCGATAGTGGGATCCGCGGGCACTGCGGTCACGGGCGAGACCGCGCCCCCTTGCGCCAGCGCGGTCGCGGTGACTGCCGTGGCAGCGCCCTTCGTGACGGCGGCCGTCGTAGCCGAGAGCGTGAGCGACGCCGGTAGGAAGGTGACGAGCGAGCCCGTCGCCGAGTCGAACACCGTTGCGCCCGTGCCGTCCTTGATCACGAGACCGGTGATGGTGGCGTTCACGTTGTTGAACGAGAGTGCCGGGTAAACGGCGCCAGTACCGTAGGTTGCGACACCGTTGCTGAAGACCGTCGCGGCAACGGTGTTGGTCACCGGCGTGCCACCCACTGCGCCCGCTGAAAAGGTTATGTTGCTCCCCGTGCGGCTGAACGTGAGCTGCAACGGCGTGCCATTCGTGAACGGGACAGCGGGAGCGCCGGCGGACACTGCGCCCACAGCGCTGACATAGTAGCCATTGGTGGTGTTGCTCGTGTTGCGCATCAACACATAGCCGTAGGAGTCGCTGCCGTTGAAGCCCGTGGTCATGCCGAGGCCGATGCCGCAAGCATTATTAGCCTTGTTTTGTGCGGTAACCGTCACCTGAGCCGTGATGCTGAAGTCCCCGGCCATGGTCGTGGGGAACGAGATGAAGCCGTTGCTCACTGTTCCGTAATAGTTCGGAGCCACGTACTTGAACGCGTTGCCCGACGCGCCAAAGGTGCTCGCGACCGAGATCGTGCCGCTGGCCAGACTTGCCGTCGTAGTGCCGTTCGCTTGCTCGACGAAGTAGACGAACTGACCGCCCGCACCGCCGGACGCGCCTGCGCTGCCGCCCGCTTCGGTGCCCGCGCTGCCGCCTGTCGCGCTACCGCCGGTGGCGCTGCCACCAGTTGCGCTACCGCCGGTCGCGCTGCCGCCGGTCGCGCTGCCGCCCGTCGCGCTGCCGCCCGTCGCGCTGCCGCCGGTTGTGCTGCCGCCCATTGCATTGCCCGAGCCACCGCTGCTCACAGTGCCGGCGCTGCCACCAGCCGAGCTGCCCGCAGTGCCACCCGTGTTCGACGGACCGGAGCCCGACGAGGAACACCCCAGTGCCACCAACACGACGAGGAAGAACAACGCTTTCAGCCAGATCAGCTTGGTTTTCATGAAGTCCTCTGAAGCAGGGGGCGACCCCTAGTCGGATCCGATGGCAACACGGCCACAAAAGGAAAATCCGCGTGACCCACACTCAGGGCAACGCAGTCTGACGATCGAAACGTCGACCTACCTTATCTCAATACCACCAGAATGCGTTCAAGCCACTACGCAGTCGCGTTCGAACGCTACACAGAAAACACATATCGAGTCGCGACCGTTCACTCGGCGCGCGCCGTCGGCGTCAGCGTCGAACTACGACGTGAACACGGCACCGAAGGCGTGACTGCACGCTGGCCTGCGGCGAGACGACGACTGCGGCGTTCTTGCCGTCAGGCCATTCCGTGATCGCTCGGTCGTCGCTCGTGCATTAGCCAAGCACGCAGTGCACCGTCGAGCGACTCCACCGCGCCGAACCGCGATTGAATATTGATGGTCACGGTGGCCTGCAATTTTTCACGTAGCCTTCGGCGTCCCAGTCCGACCGCATGAGAAGACGAGCTCGGACGCCGAAGGCTGGGCCGAGAACGAGCGGCGCTCGGTGACCACTCCAGACCAACGACACCTGTAAATCCGCGTCGAATGTGCGGCCGGGGCTCGGCACTAGACGGTGCCGCGGGGCCGCCGCAGGATCCGGACCATGGGCAACCGGGTCTTCGAGCAGGCGATCGTGATTCGCGAGCAGCATTTGGACACATTTGGGCACGTGAACAACGCTCGCTACTTGGAGATCTTCGAACAGGCGCGTTGGGATCTGATCACGGACAGCGGTTTTGGTCTCGACCACGTCCGAGCGAGCGGCACCGGGCCAGTGATTTTGGAAGTGACACTGCGATTTCTGCGCGAGGTCACCAATCGGCAGCACCTGCTCATCAGGAGCACGATCGACAGCTACGAGGGCAAGATCGGGCGCATGACGCAGCTCCTGGTGGACGACGCGGATCGCGTCTGCTGCGAGGGCAAATTCGTGATCGCGCAGTGGGACACCAAGACGCGCAAGCTGATCGAGCCGACACCGGATTGGCGGCGCGCGCTCGGCTTGACGTAACGGGACGCGACTCTCGCGAGGCGCTTCAGAGCGCGTCTTCGAGCCGCTGGCACACGGTTTCGAGCACTTTGATGCGTGCGTAGCGCTTGTCTTCGGCCTCGACCAAGGTGAAGGGCGCGTACTCCGTGCTGTTGCGCGAGATCATCTCGCTGGCTGCGATCTCGTATTGATTGGTCTTGCGCCGATTCCGGTAGTCTTCGGCGGTGATCTTGTGTTGCTTCCAGGGCTCGCGCTCGCGATCTTGAAAACGGCGCAGTTGCTCATCCGGGCTGATTTGAAGCCAAAATTTGCTCAAGATGATGCCGTCCCGCGTGAGCTCTCGCTCGAACTCGTTGATCTCCTTGTAAGCGCGCGCGACCGCGTCCTCGCTGGCCAAGCCCTCGACGCGTTCCACGAGCACGCGCCCGTACCAACTGCGGTCGTAGATCGTGATGCGACCGCGACCCGGCAAGTGGCGAAAGAAGCGCCACAGGTAGTGGTGCGCGCGCTCCTCGTCGCTCGGAGCAGAGACCGGGATGATGCGATATTGGCGCGCGTCGAGCGCCCACACCAGTCGCCGAATTGCGCCGCCCTTGCCAGCCGCGTCGGAGCCCTCGAACAGGAAAATCGCGCTGCGGCGGCGCTTCTTCATCTTGAGCGCTGCCTTTCCGAGCCTGCCCTGCAGCTCCAGCATGCGTTCTTCGTATTCGCTCTTCTCGAGCTTGAGCGTCAGATCGAGGCTGTCGAGCAAGGTCACCGGATCGGCGATCTGCGGCTCGAACTCGGGCGCCACAGACACGCTACGCGTCGCCAACCGATGTTGAATGCGCTCTAGGATCGTGAGCCCCGCCGTCAGGTTCCTGTAGTTGTCGTCACCGGCCTCGATCACGGTCCAGGGCGCTTGCCCCGTGCTCGTCTCGCGGAGCACACGCTCGGTCACGAATACGAAGTCGTCATAGCGTGCGTGATTCTGCCACTCGCTCTTGGTCACCAGGAAGCGCGTGTTGCGAGCGTGCTCAGCGGCTTTGAGGCGCTGTTTTTGGACCTTTTTGCTGACGTGAAACCAGAGCTTGACGAGTAGCGCGCCTTCGTCGGCGAGCGTGCGTTCGAAGGCGTTGATGCGAGCGATCGACTGCTCGAAGCGCCGCGCCTTACCGTCACCGCGCACGTAGTCGAGGATCGGCGGCGTGTACCACGAGCCCAGGAAGATGCCGATTCTTCCGGCTTTGGGTAGCCACATCCAATAGCGCCAAAATTCAGGGCGCTCGCGCGCTTCTTCCGATGGCGCCTCGTATGCCTCGGTGCGCAGGTAGCGCGCATCGAACCATTCGTGGAGCACGTTCAGCGTTTCG
>DATHOI010000895.1:0-7993 GCA_035485095.1 Polyangiaceae bacterium
GCGAGCGGCTTGTACGGCACGTCCACCGCCGAAGCGATTTTGTCCGTCGACGTGGGTAGCGCACCGACGGCGCCCGGCGGGTCACGGTCTGCCAATGACGGTGGAGGAGTCGGCGCTGCTGCCGCTGCAGGCGCTGCGGGCGCCGGAGGGAGCAGTCCGCCTTTGCGTAGCGCCGGTCTCGCTGGCCTGCGCGCAGGCGCAGGCGCAGGCGCAGGCGCGGGCGCGGGAGGTGCCGGGGCAGGAGCAGGAGCAGTATCCGGCGGCGCAGCCGGTGCTGGTGCCGGATCCGGCGCAGGCGCATCTTGCGCCGCGGCCGAGACCGCAAACAGAAACGCGAGTGACGCCGTGCATACGTGCACACGCGAACGCGAAAACTTGAACTTCGAGGGCACGGAACTCGTCACGCGATCACTCACTTGATGTTGAAAACGATCGCCACGGGGTTGCCGCGGCGGTTGACGTTGACGTTGAGGTTGGAAGCGGTCCGAAGCCGCGCATAGGCCTCGAGCGCCTTCTCCGGGCTGCCCATGTTGAAGCCGTTGATGGCCTCGAGTCGGTCTCCATTTTGCAGACCCAGTGTCCCGAGCAACGTGTCCGGACGAATGCCGAACAAGCGAATACCGAGCACCTTGCCGTCTTTGGTCTCGGGCACGATGCGCGCGGATTTCATCAATTCCGCCTGATTTTCTAGGATCTTGTCGACCACCGAGCGATCGATGTTGAACTCGGTGTCACTGATCTTCTGAATCTTGGAAGCGATGTCCGCCGGCACCGCTGTAGGGCCTCCAGCCGGCGGCGCAGCAGAGGCCACCGGCGCAGCGGAGGCAGCGCCAGCGGGCAACGTCGGTTGCGTCCGAAACAGCATCGCCTGACACAGCGTGCCGCCATTCGAAAGCCACACGGCCGGCGTGTTCTCGCGCGGGTTGAAGCCGATGAATTCGACGTGCTTGCCGCCCACGTCGTCCCCGACGCGGTGCATGCGCGGCCGCGCATCACCAGGCGCCTGCAGCGCCGCCACTGACCAGAGCGGATCGGTGGACTCAGTCACGATGAACACCTGGGGGCTGTCGCACGCCGGCGCAGTGAGCGGATCGCTGTTGTCGACCGGGCTCTTGGTGGGCACGGGCACGTCGATCGCGGTGCCATTGAGCGGACCGGTCACTGAATCGAACGGGTTGCGATCGATGATCGGCTGAGCCGTAGGCCGTTGCCGCGACGCGGTCTGCAGCGCAGGAGGCGGCCGGAGAGGGACTGCGCTCGAACCCGAGACGGCAAGCGCCGCCCCGAACAGCTGGGTTGCGCCGGCCGCTTGGAAGTACGCGGCCAGTGCCACGAAGGCCAGCAGTACGCCGGCGAAGTACTTCTTGATCAGGAGGTCGAAAGTCACGGGTCCGGAAGGCCTTTAGCGAGAGACGTGCCAGCGCTCATTACCGGAAAAACCAACGGATTCCCATGGGTTTTGCCGTCGTCTCCCGCGCGTGCGCCCGCCAAGCTGGCAAGCTTTTTCGGCCCGCCTCGCGCTGCGCGACAAACTGTCAAAAAACCAGTCGCGCGCGGGGGCTCGAGCCCGCAAGGCGGCGCGTCACTCGCTCTCGCCGAGCTTGCGATAGATGGTGCGCGTCGAGATCCCGAGCAGCTGCGCCGCGAGCGACTTGTCGCCGCCGGTGTGCGAAAGCGTGTCGCGGATCATGCGCTGCTCGACCTCCGAGAGGGGCGTACCAATCGCGAAGGTGAGCTCAGACGGCGGACGCGGCATCGCATTGGCGACCGCGTCGGGCAAATCCGAGAGCGACAACACCTCCGCGCGGCACAGCACCGCCGCGCGCTCGATCACGTTCTCCAGCTCGCGCACATTGCCCGGCCAGGAGTAATCCATCAATTTACGCAGCACCTCGCCCGGCACCGTCAACCTCTGCCGACCGTTCTTCGTGCAGTACACGCCGATGAAGTGATCGACCAGCAGTGGAATGTCTTCGCGACGCCCGCGCAGCGCAGGCGCGGTCACCGCGATCACGTTTAGCCGATCGTACAGGTCCTCGCGAAATCGGCCAGCCTCGACCTCCGACACCAAATCGCGATTCGTGGCCGCTACGATGCGAGCGTCAGCCTTGATCGTGTGGCCACCCACCGGCTCGTATTCACCCTCTTGCAACACGCGCAGAATCTTGACTTGCACCGCCGGGCTCAGCTCACCGATCTCGTCCAAAAATAACGTGCCGCCGCGCGCCCGCGCGAAGCGCCCTTCACGCCGTGCGACGGCACCGGTGAACGCGCCACGCTCGTGACCGAAGAGCTCGGCCTCCAGAATGCTTTCCGGAATCGCCGCGCAATTGACGGCCACGAACGGCCCAGCCGCGCGTCCGCTCTTGGAGTGAATGTAGCGCGCGATCAGCTCCTTGCCCGTGCCGCTCTCGCCCAAGATCAGAACCGTGGCACTCGACGGAGCGGCTTGAGTCGCCACGTCCAACACCCGACGCAACGCAGGGCTCTGCCCGACGATCTCGCGCGTCGTCAGCAGCTTGAGCTCTTGCCGGAGCGAGCGATTCTCGGCCACGAGCGATTGACGCTCGGCTGCCTTCCGCACGCTCTTCACGATCGTCATGCGCTTCAACGGTTTCTCTACGAAGTCGTACGCGCCGTCACGCATGGCTTGTACGGCGGTCTCCACCGTACCGTATGCGGTCATCAACACGACCTCGGTGTCCGGCGATACCTCTTTGAGCGCGCGCAGTAGTTCGACGCCACTCGTTCCGGGCATCATCAAATCAGTGAGCACGACCTGCACGCGGTGACGACGTACGAGCTCGAGGGCTGCCTTCGCACCGTCCGCGGTGAACACACGCAGCCCTTCGCGCTGAAAGATCTTTTCGAGCGAAGCCAAGTTGCTGGCTTCGTCGTCCACGACGAGCACGGTGATGTCCGAGCCATCCGCGGGCGAGCGGGAGCTTGGCGACAATTCGTCCGGAGGCTCTGTCATGACGTCAGACATCTAGACATATTGTCGTTCGCTGACAATTCTGTCAAACACTCGTCTAGATCAACAAACTCCATGGCTTATGGGCACTAAGCGCAGATGTAGGCCGGGGTGTGTATCGAAACCCTGAACAGATGGGGGATCGACAAATGTTCCGGAGTTTGATCTAACCAAAGGCTCGCCTCTTGTTCGCCGAAGCCTCCCCACAACCCGGCCCCGCGCCAATCCCGTTCGTGCCCTGCGTACGACTGTTCGTCGAACGCATGGCGGTCGAGCAAGCGAACGATGATGGCGTGAGCGACGCAGAGCTCGACGTGCCGGTGCTCGCGCTCGCGTTCGAATATGCTGGCACGCGCATTCGTGCGTCCGATCGACGCAAGCACTTCTTCGTCGGGCAGGGCGGCTCACTTGCGCTCGTGGAGCGCGATCTCGCCGGCGAAGCACGCGCGCAGTGCTTGCTCGAGGGTTTTGGCGCGGTCGAGCTAGACTGCGCTAGCTCATACGCTGCCGATCTCGATTCCCAAGCCGACTACATCGTCCAGGTGGGCGGCAACGTGCACACGCTGTGCTCGTTCACGGCCTACGCACTGCCGCAGCTCGAGAGCCTCGGCTTCAAGATCGAGATCGCCGGGGATTACCCGTATCAAGTCGTCTCACCCGACGTACCTTGGTACGCCAACGTCGACAGTGACGACGGGCGCAGCGACTGGTTTAGCCTGGAGCTCGGCATCGAAATCGACGGCAAGCGCGTGAACTTGGTGCCAGCGCTCCTCGAGCTCCTCGAGGAGTGTGCCGACATCTCGAGTCTCGAAGCGCTGCTACGCATGCCAGCGCGCTTTCGCGTCGTTCCGGTCGGGGAAAACCGCTATTTACCGGTACCGCCAGAGCGCCTTCGCTCGGTTCTGCAAGTGCTGCTCGAGCTGTATCGGGGAGAGGAATTAGCGGACGGCGCGCTGTGCTTTCCGGGCTCACGCGCGGGCACGGTGGCCAAGCTCGATTTGGCGCTCGACGGCGCCGCAGCGCTGCTTTGGGGCGGCGACACCGACCTGCGCAAGCGCGGTCGAGCCATCAGCCGCGCCAAGCAGACCGAGAATAGCGCGCCTCTTGCCAATCTCAACGCAACGCTGCGGCCGTACCAGCAAGAAGGAGTGGACTGGCTGCAGCATCTGATCGCTTGCGACGTGGGCGGCGTGCTCGCCGACGACATGGGGCTCGGCAAGACGCTGCAGACCATCGCTCACCTATCGACTGAAAAAGCGTCGGGCCGCATGGGGCAGCCCGCGCTAGTCCTGATGCCGACGAGCTTGATCGGCAATTGGCAGCGCGAGCTGAAGAAATTTGCGCCGCATTTGAAGGTGTTGGTGTTGCACGGCCCCAAGCGCGACACGCGGCGCGGCGAGCTGCCGAATGCCGATGTCGTGCTCACGACTTATCCGCTGATTTTGCGCGATTTAGAGCACTTTCGCGATCGTGATTTCCACCTTTTGATTTTGGACGAAGCGCAAGCGATCAAGAACCCGCGCAGCCAAATCAACAAAGCAGTCGGCGCGCTATCGGCGCGGCACCGCTTGTGTTTGTCGGGCACACCTGTCGAAAACAATCTCGAAGAGTTGTGGTCGCTCTTCGATTTTCTAATGCCCGGTTTCTTGGGCGACGCAGATCGTTTCAGGACGACGTTTCGCACGCCTATCGAGCGGGACGGCAACGCGCAAAAGCTCGAAGCGCTACGCGCGGCAGTGGCGCCCTTCATCTTGCGGCGCATGAAGGAGACCGTGGCGCGCGATCTGCCGCCGAAGACCGAGCTGGTGCGCCCCGTCGAGATCGCGGGCGACCAGCGTGAGCTCTACGAGAGCATCCGCGCCGCCGCGCACAGCGAGGTGCGCACGGCGATTCGAAAGAAGGGCATCCCCGGCTCGACGATCACGATCCTCGACGCCTTGATGAAGCTGCGCCAGGTGTGTTGCGACCCTCGGCTCGTGTCCGTGCCCTCGGCTCGCACCGTGCAAAGCTCGGCCAAATTTACACTATTTTTCGAGCTGCTCACCACGCAGCTCGAGCAAGGTCGACGCGTGCTGGTGTTCTCGCAGTTCACTCGCATGTTGGCGCTGCTCTCCGAGGGCTTGAAGGAACGGAACATTTCTCAGGTCGAGCTCACCGGCTCGACCATCGACCGGCAGAAGGTGGTGGACGCTTTCGAAGCTCGCCAAGCAGACGTGTTCTTGATCAGCCTCAAGGCAGGAGGCACGGGCCTGAACCTGACCAGCGCCGACACGGTGATTCACTACGACCCGTGGTGGAACGCCGCCGCGCAGTCCCAAGCCACCGATCGCGCGTACCGCATCGGCCAAACCAAGCCCGTGTTCGTGTACAACCTGATCGTAGCTGGCAGCGTCGAAGAGCGCATGCTCCGCTTGCAACAGAAGAAGCAACAGCTCGCGGCAACGCTGCTTGGCTCGGGCGGCGTGCCCTCCCGGCTCACCGAGGGGGATCTGGAAGACCTGTTCGCGCCACTCGCGGACTAAGCAAGCTCTCAGGGCGGGTTTTTGGCTCGCATCATGATTGCGCCGAGCCCTTGATCTATCCAATAAACATTCTCTGCGTCGAGCGCGATGGCTGGTGTGGTGCTGGCAGACAGTGTGGCAAGCACCGTTGGATCCATGCCACAGCCCGCGCCGCTACAGCGCACCAAGCTCGACATATCAGCGCCCGGCACGCCAACGGTCCAATACACGCCCGAGGCATCGGCGGCGATCGAGGTTGGTCGATACCAAGACGGATAGTTCATGAGTGCCGTCGGATCGCCAACACAGCCCGAAAGCGGACATTCGTAGATCGCGCCGTCAGTCCAGGAATTCATCGGAATCGGCAAGCCAGAGAACGCGACACTAGAGGTGCCAGGGTAGACCCAATAAGCATTTTCGGCATCTAGCGCGAGCGGCCCACTCGCGTTGACGGTGCCGAGGACCGCCGGGTCACTCATGCAGCCCGACACCGAGCACGAGAAGAGATGGTTGGTTTGGGCGAAGTCCTCGCCGCCATCGACGTACAAATTGATGCCGAATAGCCGCGAATTCTGGATCACGTAACCCGCCTCACTGCCACTCGCCGTGAAGAGCTGTGTTGGGACGCCACCCGAACAGCCAGCGAGCGAACAGGTGAAGGTACCCGAATCGGTCGCCCAAACGACGCCGGCTGCACTCGCCGCGAAGGCTTGCAAAGTAGTTCCTCCCAAGTTCGCGAGAACAGTGGTCGCCCCGCACCCCGCGACAGGGCAAGACACGATACTGGCAGGATCATCGATAGCGTTCAGGACAATGTCGGCCCACCATAGCGAGTCACCCGCGACAGCCAGAAAAAATAGATCGTCTGGGGTCTGCCAGACCGTCGTGGGCTTGCCGCCGCAGCCAGAGATCGCGCAGCGTTTCACGGATGCTAGCGTGCCCGTCGTTGCCGGCGAATTGTCGATCCAGTAGACGTTGTTCGCGTCGACGGCGAGCGCGGTTGCAGACGTGGCAGTCGCGAGCTGGGTAACGGCAACGCTCGAGCCTCCACTGCTGATGCATGAAGCGCAACCCGCGCTGGCACCGGCCACGCCGGCAGGCGTGCTCACGCCAGTCGCGCCACCCATGCCCGCAGCGGGTGACCCGGATGCGTCCGTGAGCGCGCGACCGCCACAACCGGTCAGCGCGATCCCCCAACCCAGCACCCAGACTGCCGTGTTCAAAGCGAACGGAGCGTAACACTGGCGACCCGGCTTGTCGCGGCGCAGGGGCCAAAGCCCACGGTCAAACCCCTGTTTTCTTCAGCTCTTTCGGCTCGACGAAGTCGCTCGGCGCGAGCACCAAACGCTCGACACGCTCACCGCGCTCGAAGCCCGTGACGATCTCTTCGAGGTCAGCTTCCGTCACTCGACCGTAGAAGTAGTTGTCGGGCTCGACGGCGATCGTCGGACCCACCCAGCACGTGTCGAGACAACTCGAGGTGCAAGCCCGAGCTTCGAGCTCGGCGAGCCCGCGCTGTTTGAGCATGGACTTCAGCTTCTCGTGAAGCTCGACGGCACCGCGCGCCGCGCACGAGCCTTTCGGCGTACCGTCAGGGCGACGATTCACGCACACGAACAAGTAACGTTTTCTCTGAGACATGGGGATGATCGCTCTCGACTGGTGAAGACTAACTCGATGTCGTGACCGCGCGCACCGATTCGGCAACGATGCCCAAAAGCTCGTCTAGATCGGCATCCGCGATGTTCAGCGCGGGTGCGATGTACACCACGTTGCCGAGCGGTCGCAGGTAGGCACCGCGACGCAACGCTTCGCGATACACGGCGAGACCGCGACGTTCGAGGTACCCTTGCCCGCCCTGTAACTCGAGCGCGCCGATCATGCCGAGCGAGCGCGTCGTCGAAACTCCCGGCAGGTCGGTGAGCTCCGCGAACGCGGCGCTGATGCGTTCGGCTTTGACCGCCGCGCGTTCGAGCACGTGCTCCTCTTCGTAGACGCGCAGCACCTCCAGCGCGACCGCTGCTCCCAGAGGATTGCCCGTGAACGTGTGACCGTAGAAGAAAGAGCGGGCGCTGCCGCCAAAAAAGCCTTCGAAAATGCGGCGCGTCGCCAGCGTAGCAGCCATGGGCAGCATGCCACCGGTGAAGCCCTTGGCGGTGCACATCATGTCCGGAACCACGGAGGCGTGTGAGCCCGCCCACATGGGCCCGGTTCGGCCATAGCCCGCGAACACTTCGTCGAGTACGAGGAACACGTCGTGCTTGGTCGTGAGCTCGCGCGCTCGCTTCAAGAATTCGGGGGAATAGATGCGCATGCCTGCGGCGCCTTGCACCATCGGCTCGAGCACCACCGCCGCAATGGAGTCAGCGTCACGCTCCAAGAACGCTTCGAGCGCGGAGAACGCGCGCTCGAAGCCGTCGCTCGCGGCTGGTACGCGCAAACACTCCATGACGACGGCCGAAAACGGACGACGGAACACTTCGATGCCCCCCAGTGCGGTCACGCCCAGCGTCTCGCC
>DATHOI010000896.1:0-15878 GCA_035485095.1 Polyangiaceae bacterium
AAATCGGTGACCCGGTGCATGCAGGACCCTGTGTAGGGTGCGAGTTGGTTGGGGTCGACTCGCTACTACAACTCATTGCGCCCGCGCTCGCGAGCACGGCAGATAGGATTGCTCGAGTGTTTTTGCTCAATACCCAGCCCATGCTTGGAGAGGATATAGGATGCAGGGCCATAGGCCCACCGGCTTCATAGCGTCTTGGCGGCTGCCTCATTTGCGATCGCGCTCAGGCGAGCTAACAACCGATGTCGAATCGCTCCGATTGCGGAATTTGCGACGAGCCACACGACGAGCACAGCGAACAAATAGCGCCCGTTCCGGCGAAGCGCTCGCAGATCGTCGACGTGAGCTTGGTCGACGCGGCCCTCCCACTGCTTGCCAACGCCGAGAACGATCTGCAGTCGCAACGGTACTGGGTATGATTGAATGATCTTCCGGTTACGTGGCAAGCGCCGCGCAATGTAGACCGCACACGCGATGCAAAGCGCGAGGACCAACCCCGACACCACCATGCTGGCGTATACGAGATCCTTGATTCGCTCGAACTCCGCCAAAAGGCGCAATCGATTGTCCTGATGCATTGGTTTCAGAGGTCAGCGAGGAAGTTGATCCGGAGAGTCTGGCAGAGTGCGCTTGGGACGGCTCTTAGATAGCGGCCACACCTGCGTGGAAAGCCGCTCGCAAGGAATCCTGAAAGATTCGCGCAAGATCGGCCTCGGATAGTGAGAACGTTTCTTGGACGAGGTGCAGCTCGGAAGTCATTGAGCACTGAAACACACCGGGGTCATCGGTATTGATGCTGAAGGGAATGCCTGCGGCAAGCGCCTGACGGATCGGCAGTTGATCGATCGTTGCGATGACACCGAGCCGAAGATTGCTGGTAGGGCAAAATTCGAGATGGACCTGGTGCTTCGCCAGGCGCTCGACCAGCGCGGGATCTTCGAACGCGCGCACACCATATCCAACGGTTGGTACTCCGCGGCCCAACGTTCCACGGAGGTCACCGGGCGAAGGCCCTCGAGTGCCACGGCGATCGGCTCAACGTCGAATCCGTGCACCGCGAACGCGCGCAACATGGCCGCACAAGAATCCCGTCGCAGTGGCAGTGGAGCTCTGCCTTCGGGATCGTGAGGACGTCTATCATCTGGGCTCAGCTTGCCATTGTCGAGTGTCCAATCTAGCAGTGCTGAACGGCGATGCCGAGCACAGCGAGTGACGTGATTCTGATCCTGAGGCAGCTGACAGTTGGTGACTCTCGTTACTAGCTGGAGGGCAGTTCGGTTTGGACCAGGTCGACGGGCGAGACGCTGCGCGTGTCGGCCGAAACGAACGTGGCGCCGACTGTTCCTGCAGCCTTTAGCAGCGCGTGCGGTGTGGTTCCTCGGAAGTGAAGAGCCGCGCTATCATCGAGTCCCCAGCCCGGCGGAATCCGTCCGTTGCCAATGGCCAGTTGGAACGCCTCACGCCTTGCGGGTTCTTTACCGTAGTGCGGGCAGCAACTTCCTGGAATCAGCCCCAAGCCGGGCACAGCAGTAAACTGATTGGCGTACGAATCGGAAAGCCCGAACTCAAACCAGCACATGGCGCCAGCACTCCAGCCAACGAGCACGGCGCCCTTCGACCAGGCGTTCCTAAGAACGTTCGGCAATCCCCAGGCCTGCCAGACCCCGAGCATTGATACAGTGTTCCCTCCTCCAACGAGGATGACGTCGAGCTCGGAAATGAACTTTGAGACGTCGGGCGTCCGATCGAACAGCGGAAGGTGGCATGGCCGGCATGGCAGTGAGCGGAATGTCTCGTAGAATTTTTGAAGAAACGCCGGCGAATCGCCGCTGGCAGTGGCGATGAATCCGATGGTCGGGTTGGCGTTGTCGGCTAGCCCGAGTGCATACTCAAACAACGCGGTCGAATTCGCCTCGCCGACGAGTCCACCAATGACGAGCGCGTTTTGTACGTCGAGACTCACGGTCGAAGTTTGGATAAGGTATCAGGTTTCTAGTTGTGTGGTGCGAGAGAAGCGAGAGCCGCGTCCGCTCCAAACCGGAGCTAACCCGCGTGACCCTCTGCCGCTGAAGTGGCCGTCGCCGTGGCCCACGCTTGGTAGAAGTCGCGGACAGTCGCAAACCTGAGGTCTGGATCCGTCTCGCATGCGCGCAGGGCAAGATCGGCCGGGGCCGACGGGAGGAACTGCTGCAGCGTGCGACCGAGCGCAAATACCGTCGTGCGTTGGTCGATCCGCGCGCCGAGCAGGTGCTCCTCGGGTGCCATGAATCTCGTCGAACCAAACATCCGCCCCATGTGATTGGTGAATGGCGCGTCACGGTAGTTGTCCAGGTCGACCACGTGCATCTGGCGACGCTCGAAGTCGTAGATGAAACAACCGTCATAGAAGTCGCAGGCGATCCAGCCGTTTTCGGCTAGCTTCACGTGAAGCCGAAAAATGACGTCGAGCGCTGTCGCGCGTTCCTGCCAGGGAAGGGCAAGAAATTGGGCAAACGCCGAGGCAGGATCGGAGCGTCGCGAGCTGGGGGTGCCGATCAGTTCGCCGTCCGCCCAGTCATAGATGAGCAAAGGCCCCTCGATTGATTCGATCACGTTGCGGAGAGCTGGAAGCGCGGCGTCCGAGACCGAACGCGCGATACGAACAGCGTTGCGTAGAAGTTCGACACGGCCGTCGTACGAAAGGAACGGCCGCGCGTCCCGTGGGGAGCCGGCTGTCTTAACGAAAAAGCGATCTGTCCCAATCCGCGCGCCGTACGAGACATTGCCAGAATCTTGGGTCGCGGAATCAAACACTGCGAACACGACGGTGTGGCTCGCTAGGAAAGCAGCGGGAACGAGCTCAGTTTGCGTCGGGACCAGCAGCATCAGGAGTCCCGTAGTTCGCGCAACGAGCCGTCGACGACGACTGGTCCGAGTGTTTGCGTGTGACCGCCAGTTACCACAGAGGGATCGAGTTGCTGGCTCAACACGACGAGCTTCATCGGTCTCAACTCCGGCTCGCCGCCGGTGCGGAATTCGGAGTGAGCGAGAGCGCTCATCTGTGCGTCCGGGCGAGCCAGTCTTGTTTGATGAGCCCGTAGCACAGCGTGTCGCAGCGTCCGTCTCCGACTTCCGCGAGTTGACCGCGAAGCACGCCTTCGCGGAGGAGCCCGCACTTCTCGGCGACGCGCATCGACGCCGCGTTGCGCTGGTCACAACGCCACGCGAGGCGAAGCCAGGGCCAATCCGTGAAGCCCCAATCGAGAAGGCTCAGTAGAACCCTCGTCCCGAGTCCGCGGCCTGCTTCACTCTGGCGAATGAACATTCCAATCTCCGCGCAGCCCGTCGATATTGGACCTTCGCGCAAATGGAAGCCGGCGCCGCCGAGCAGGCGCTTCTCGTCCGTGGAGAACACACCGATCACGAAATCCTCGGACAAGAGGTAACGAGCGCGGAATTGCCGCACCAGCTTCTCCGAATCTTCAATGGGATGATGAGGTTTTGCCCACGGCATCCAGTGCCGAAGGTGCTCGTAAGACTCATCGGCGGCCTCTGATAGGAGTCGCCCGTCGCCTACGTCGTACGAGCGCAAAACGAAGCCCGTGCCATCATGACGTTCGGGGGCGAACAAGTAGGTCACTGCCGCAGAATACCTCTGCACGGCGCGCTGTCGCTACCCTCGAGAATTCCGCCCTGCATGGTCGAGCGAAGCGAGCTTGGCTCTGGAACTCGCTCCGACGCGCCGAGTGGGGTAGGGTCTGTCGATGATCAAGCAGACACTCGGCGCTCAGAAATTGAGCGTCCCCGTTGGCGTCTGAAAACTGCGGAGTTTGCGGAGGGGACGGCAGAATCGGCAATACCTTCGGCCTCACCACGACTTGTCCCGGTTGTCACGGATCGGGGCACCGTTCGGCAGACACTGGTTTTCATGACGTGACCAAGACCAAGCCCGCGCACCACCGCGGTTCGAACGGTCTGGTCGCGGCTGTCGAAAAGCAACTTTGGCCGTCCACGACCGAAGGCTCGAAGTTGGCGACCGAGATCCGCGACAGCGCCAGCTGTGCGACTGACACCAAGACTCGACTCACGCGCGAGATCATCGAGCACGAGGCCAGCCATGGCTTGTGCACGCAGACCTTCTTGAAGAAGATCCGCAAGCAAGTCGGCATTCGCCCGCCTGCCCCAGTTCGCCGATAGCGCGGGCTTGCGTAGGGCGGCACACAGCTCGCGCCCGCACGTCCGGAATTGTCAGCCTTCGAGGAGGGCGCGCCTAGTGCCATTGACTATCCGCCAGTGGCCCGGCGCGTCCATCAATGCGAATACCTTCTCGCGAACAACGGTCAGAAATTCCAGACCAAGTCCCTCGCGATGCTCCTCGTACCAGTGCGCTGCTTCGTCGAGCTCGCGCTCGGCAGCCGGGATGAATTGGAATGTGCTAGCGGGCACGCAGGCGTTGCTCGATGCGCGAGAAGACCTGTTCCCCTGGCACGGGCTCCACGCGACCTGCATCCACGTCGGCGATGCGTTGGCGAATCTCGCTTTCCCATGCCTCGCCAAGATCAGACGTCGCGAGGACGGCGCCCCGGCGTGGATCGCGCGGTCTGTCCAACGTACGGCGTTCAGCTGCGGGCGCCAGAGGGAGCGCAGCGACCGACAAAGCCCGTCTGCTGCAATGCTTTGTTGGGCGGCGTTGCGGGCCGCGCGCTATCCACGTCTCTCGAATAAGGCCCAGGCGCTCGCATGGGCGTGCGGCTCGGAATCGCCCCACTCCTGGGGAAGTGCGTGTCGGGCGGCTTGCGCTGCTTCCAGAGTCAAAAGCCCGAACGCATTCAGGTGTTCGACAAATGGCGCTAAGAGACCTGTCCACGGTCCGCAGTTCAAGAGCGAAGAGATCATCGTTTGGTCGCAGAGGTCGTAACCAAGCAGATTCCAGCGCCCGAGCTGTGCAGGTCGTACTTCGGCGTCCGAGCGTATCGCCAACAGGTTGTATTCCTGCGGGCTCTGCGGAGCGGGTAACGTCTCGAGAGTGGAATCGATCTCCTGCACTGAACAATACGTGCTCCCACATCTGTCGACGTAGTCGTTTAGCCCGCGGTCAAGCGTGCGAACCTCATGCAGAAATGGGAGCCTGACCCATTCGACGTAGATGTCCCAGTTGGGGTCACCCCGCCGAAACACGCGTCGAGTACTGACGAAGAGGTCGTTCACGTGGCCCGCATAACGTACCGGCGTTCAGCTGCGGGCGCCAGAGGGAGCGCAGCGACCGACAAGCCCGTCAGCTGCAATGCTTTGTTAGCCAGGTGATCGACGTGCGGCAGCGACCGCCTTGAGTTTGGCAACGTCGGCGAGGTCCTTCGGTCGACCCGAAGCCTGCTTGTTGTCGATCAGCGATTGCCAACCGAGGAAGCAGACAGGCAGTCCATCGAGCTCGGATTGCACGCGTGAAGACCAGGCATCCTCGAAGTCAAGGCCCGAGACTGAGGTCAACAAGTCGATCCGATTGGGCGGACGCCCAAGTTGGACGACGTTCCCTGGCTTGACGAAATCGACGACGGTCAATGGCAGGTCGCCAAATCCAAACGCGCGCAGCGCACGCAAGACTCGCGTCGCGTTCTCGACCGACGGTCGAATCAGAAAGTCGATGTCACCAGTAAAACGAGGGTGACCATGGAATGCGACGGCGTGTCCGCCGACGACGAGAAACTCAACCTCGTGAGAGTTCAGTAACTCGACAAACTCTCTCAAGTCTTGCTGAAGTTTCACCGGTCGACTCCCGATAGGCAGCAACTAGGTCGAGCAGAATCTCGAGGCGTTCCCGCGGAGCGAGCGCGGCGTAGTACTCGTCGTCGGCCCGATCGGCGGCCTCGAAGCCGTGGAAAACCTGAACTTCGCGCTGCGCCACGCGGTCAGTCTAGCACGCTCTCAAGCTCGGATCACCCTCACCCGAGCGCTGGCTAACGTATCGGCGTTCAGCTGCGGGCGCCAGAGGGAGCGCAGCGACCGACAAGCCCGTCAGCTGCAACGCCTTGCTGGGCGGCGTTCGGTGACATTGCCCAGTCAGTTCGCGACAAGAACAAGGCAGGTCTCACAAACGCTCCCGACCAGTCCAGTGTCGGCGAGGGCCGCGGTACAGATTGGGCAAGACGTCAGCGGCACGAAGTCCTCGGCGCCCGTGTCTTGAAACCACCAGTAGTAGGCGCGACGGACCAAGTCGAGTTGCGCGCGAACGGAACGCCCCCTCAAGTTGACCGGGCTTTGTGGGTCTGAGAGCTGAGCGCGAGCCCAAGCTTCAAACTCGCCGGAGTCGAGCCAAAGGAGATAGAAGCAATTGTGAAAGCTACGCCAAGTTGCGAGATCATCCACCAGCTGCGCGGGAAGTGCGAGCCTCTCCGGGAGCACCTCGAGATTGCATTGCGCGCAAGCGAGCGGATTCTCCGCAAAAGCACCCCGAAGCAATATGCACCGAAGATCAGTGCATGAGCAAAGCTCGTCTGCCGGGGTTGGAGGTGGCGGTCGTAGCTTCCAATACGGATCGATATCTGACATGGGCCCGACTCGCGACAATCTCGCGTCCGCCCAACGTACCAGGCTTCAGCTGCGAAGCCGAGCGCAGCGAGGTTTCGTCAGCTGCAAGCCGTTGTTGGGCAGCACGTCATTCAGGTTCGACACGACCCAAGGCCTCGTCCGTGGCAAGCTCGAGTTCGGCGAGTTCAGTTTCGGCGAGAGCGCGAATGCGGCTATGCAAGGCCGCCTTAGGAATGGCCCGAAGCTGAAACGCAAGGACTACCGAATCCGCTGGAAGGCCATCTGGCGTGGCCGAGATGATCGCCGTTCCGGCAAGACGCGCCCGATCGAGATTCGTTGTCAGGGGCACGACGAGGACCGACTGAAGGACGCGGTTCAGAGCGTCGCTTTGCCAAATGACGACCGGCCTGCGTCCTGTCTGTTCCTGCGGGCGGTGAGTGCCAAGGTCAGCCCACCCAAGATCGCCGCGTCTCACCCGATGTCCTCGTGATCGAGGTTTTCGGTCCAGGTATCAAGGCCAGCGGCAGCAAGTTCATTGTCTTCAGCGGAGGCAGCAGCGAGGCGCGCGAGGTCCCAGCGGGACGGGTCAGCTTGTCGCACGACGATGAGCCCGACGCGTTCGCCCGGACGAAGGTTCAGCGGCTTGGCAGGTCGGAGAAGGCCATTCTCGTACAGCGCTTCGACGGGTCGCATGCCGACAAGATAGCACAACGTACTCGCCTCGGATCTCGCACGGCGAGAAAACAGAGGCCTGGTAGAAGTGGCGACCGAGCGGTCATGCACTCCTGAAGCGCCACCGATCGCGCCGAAAATTACGGACGCGAGCGCCTCGCCATTTTCAATGCAGATGACGCCATGGCGCGAACTGAGCAAATGGCGGTCGCCTAGAATTCGCTCGCCCTGGCAATACGGTGAATTGTCCGCGGAGCCGAACGTGTACGCGGGCTCGTTCAAGATCTCGATCAAACGACCGCCGCCAATGTCCCGGATTATCGATTCGGTTCCCACGCTGGTTTGCTTCCGCATAACGTACCGGTGTTCAGCTGCGGGCGCCGGAGGGAGCATAGCGACCGTCAAGGCCGTCCGCTGCAACGCCTAGTTATGCGGCGGCAGTCGCACAATGAGCTACGATATGTCGCAATGAGCCACTCGAGAGTAGGGACATCCAGTGGACCGCCCGGCGCCGGAGATCCAAGCTCACCTTTTGGTGAAGAGCAGTGGGCCTGGCTGGTCGTTACCCACCCGCGGGACCCCATCTTTGCGGGAAAGCAGCTGATGGTTTCCTCATTTGGGTTCAGCATCGGCACCAAAGGAGACGACCTCGCGATCCGCGGAGCAAGCGACACTGTCGCGACCATCGAATGCGATCGGATCGAGGTGACCACGCCGTTGTGGACGGTCACCACCAGAGGAGGCGACGTGGAGGTGAACGGGGACAAGGTCTTGGGTACCCAAACGTTGGCGACGCGCGACCGGATTCGGGTACTCGGCCATCACTTCGTTTTCATTTGTGGAGAAGCCCTCGAGCAACAGTTTTACGAAGTGATCTATCACCTGACGATCGAGGACTTCGCGACCGGGCTGCACAACGCACGCTTCATGGCGGAGATTATGGATCGGGAGGCGCGCCGCTTTGCTGATGGAGGCGTGCAGCTCAGCGTCGGGGTCGTCCGGTTCGGCCCAAACCTGACGCTTGGTACTGAAGAAATCGCTCGCGCCAATGAAGACTTGATACGAAATTTCGCGCGGCATCTTCGTGTTCAGGCACCAAAGGCTTGGATCCTTGCATTGATTGCCGATGGAGAGATTGGAGTGATTGCCCCAGATACCGCTGCCGTGGCCCTCGATCTCCTGTTGCGCGAGATCTGCTTGGGCTTCACGAGCGTGTCGGAAAATCCGAGGTCATCCAACTTGCGTAGCGGCGTCGCGGATTGGAGTGCTTCGACTAGCGCGGCAGACCTCCTCGAGCAGGCACGAGCTCGATGTCGACAACCTGCCGCATAACGTACCGGCGTTCAGCTGCGGGCGCCAGAGCGAGCCGCAGGCGGGCGACAAGCCCGCAACGCCTAGTTAGCCAGCGCGCTCTGGCGGGTGAACCATGATTTCGTAGATGGCACTAACTCGATCCAGTGTGATCCCCGTCCGTTGCTCAATGGCCAGTGGATGATCCGTGGGTTCCAGTTCGACGAATGGCCTGGTCATCCCGTCGCGTAAGTGAACCATCGTCTTGAGGTTGATCGTATCCGGATACAGCCAAATATGAGAGTTGAGCCATCCGAAAAATGGTTCGTGGTGCGAGCGGCGCGGTTCGGAATAGAGCTCTTCGAAGTGCTCGAAGTTCTTTGCACTTAGGGAGGTCCACACTCCCCAGGATAGCGCCTGTTCCTCACCGACAACCGGAATCTCAAGGCATCCACGAACGAAGAAATGCTCGCCGTCGATCACACAGCTATCGGAAGTGAGCAAGCATCTGCGACAACGCTCCGGCTCGGGAACTTCCAGGAACTGGATCGGATAGTCCCAGCCGAACGACGGGATCCCCTCGTGAAACTCACTGCAAGTGCGACATTGAAAGGTGAACACGTGGTCTCGGTCCGGCTAACGTACCGGCGTTCAGCTGCGGGCGCCAGAGCGAGCCGCAGGCGAGCGACAAGCCCGTCAGCTGCAACGCGTTGTTGGGCGGCATCCGGTCAAAGTCGCTGGAGCGCGAAGTGCGAAGCAATGATGTTTGCGACATCTTGGGGCTGAAGCTTGGTGGTATCCATGCGCAACCAGTTTTCGTCAGCGTCGTGCTCGCCATCGGATTGAAACCTGTGGGCACGCTCGTGCTCCAGGAGTCGGCGCCGTGACAACTCAACGTCTCGCTTGGAAGGTTTTTCGGCCAGCCGAAATTCGGTTTCGTTCCGGCGGAGGCGTTCTTCAAGCTCGGCGTGTAGCTCTGAGAAAAGCACGCGACCGCCACGCTCTCGGAATGGCGCGGCGTATTGCTTCACGGCAGCGGCCTCGGAGGGCAGATCGAATGCCCAAACAAAGGTGAAGATCAGGCCCGGGAGGTTGCTGTTGGCGACCTCTTCAAACACTCCTCGGCGAAAGTTCTCGACTAGTCGAACAAAAGACGGGGTCCCGTAGTCGAAGAAACGAAGGGCCGGCTCAATCGACAGGTGATTGTGAAAGAGACGAAGGCCAGTCAGGCGAGCGAGTTCGTGGCCGACGGTCATCTTCCCAACCGCGGGAGCGCCGATGAGAAAAAGTAGGAGAGGAGGTTCTTGCTTCTCTATCATGCCAGCGAGAGATTGCGACAACGGTCCGCCGAGTCATAATGGAACGACCGGCTCGAGTCACCAAGTCGTGGGTTACGCTGCTAGCTGCGAGGCAAACAGAGCAGAGCCACATGGCGAAAGGAGCCGGTCTGTGGGCAAGAATACACGATTTGTGGGGCTGGATGTGCACGCGGAGACGATCGCGGTGGCGGTGGCAGAATGCCGCAACCAGGTGAGATCACTTGGTACGATCGCCAATCGACGAGAAGCCGTGCGCCGGCTTCTCGGGAAGCTCGGAAAGCTTACCGAGCTGAGAGTCTGTTACGAAGCGGGGCCAACGGGCTACGCGCTGTACTGGCAGCTGACGCAGCTTGGCGTGCAATGCGAGGTGATCGCGCCGTCACTTGTCCCGATGAAGTCCGGCGATCGCATCAAAACCGATCGCCGTGATGCCGAGGCTCGCACGGTCTTACCAGGCCGGTGATCTCACGCCGGTCTGGGTGCCAGACGCGAAGCACGAAGCGCTGCGCGATTTGGTGCGAGCGCGAGAAGCTGCAAAGGAGGACCAATTGCGCGCGAAGCACTGACTCGGGAAATGCCTACTGCGCTACGGGCAGCGACCGGCCGACAACTCCAAAGCGTGGACCGCTGCGTGGTGGCAATGGGTGCGTGCTCTCCAGCTGCCACATGTCGAGCAGAACACGACGCTGGTCGAGCTGATCCTCGAGGTCGACCATCAAGGCCAGCGCATCGAGCGCTTCGACGCCGCCATCGATCGAGCCGTCGACGCGGCGCCCGAGCAACTGCGAGCCATTGTCGATGCCCTGCAAGCGCTGCGCGGCGTCGCAAAAGTAACGGCGGTAACGCTCGCGGCCGAATTCGGCAGCTTCACTCGCTTCGAGAGGGCCGCGCAAGTGATGAGCTACACCGGCATGGTGCCGTCCGAGCACTCGAGTGGTCCGAAGACGCGCCGCGGAGCGATCACCAAGACTGGCAACTCGCATCTTCGGCGCGTGCTCGTAGAATCAGCATGGCACTATCGGCATCGGCCGCGGCTCTGCAAGCGTCAGAAGGATCTGCAGCCCTCGTTACCACCAAAGATCGCAACCATCGCGTGGGCCGCGCAAGAGCGCCTGCATCGCCGCTACTGGGCATTATCGAGCAAGAGCAAGCCGAGCGCGAAGATCGTCACCGCGCTCGCACGCGAGCTCGCAGGCTTCGTATGGGCTATCGGTGTCGAAACCGAGCGAGCGCTCAAAGTGGCGAAGGCCGCATGAAACTCTAACCCACAACAACACCATCAACCCGGAGTGAACGAGTCAGCGGTCGAGCCGGCCAACGGTGGAGAAACCTCGAGTACGTTGTGCGGCAAAGACCCGCGAGCCCAGTGAGAGGCAGCTCCCGACGAATCGTGACCATGAAGGCGGCGAAAGCCGATCCTCGAATATCAGCATGATCAACCGTCGAAAACCGCCCACCTCGGCCGCTGACTCGTTCACTTCGACAACAGAGACAGAGCAAGAACAGAGCGACAAATGATCAGCACGTAACCAGACGAAGCGATCCGAGCTTGCAGGGTCGTTCCATATCAACGTACCGCTGTTAAGCTGCGGCGGCACCAGCAAACGCAAGCGCAACGATCGACAGGACCGAGCCCGTGGTATTCAACCACGCGCGAGCGGATGGAGTGTTCTGGTCGCAAGCCGCCAGCTTCAACAGCTTGTTGGCCTGCGCGTCCACGGTCGTTGGCTGTTGCTAGGCGGCGGTTCGTAGATTTTCTCTCAGGATGCGAGGATGTCGTGCAGCGATTCGAAGGAGCGCGAGGGCGGGGCCTTCGGGAGTGCGACGATCCTGCTCCCAGTTACGGAGCGTGTGGACGCTGATGCCCATGGCTCGCGCGAAGCTCGTTTGGGTCAAGCCGACGAATCGTCTGAGCGCCGCGATGTCGTCGCCAGACTCGAATCGACCTTGGATCAGACGCTTGCGAACACGCGCGGGAATGGCCCTTGCGAGTTGCTTTGCGGTGAGCTCGGGGATGTCAGTCATGTAAGTTTCCTCTGATATGAACGGAAGAGGCCCTGCTCGGAGCGAGTCGCCCAGCGGGCGGAGATGATTCGCACCACATCGACATCACGCTCGGTCCAGACAACCAAAACCAAGCCCCTCTTGATCGGGCCGATAGCCAGAAAACGGTCTTCATCGTCAGAATGCGCATCGTCGAAAAGCTCGAGATAGTCTGCCCCGGAACGAAAGAGTTCGCTCGCTTCCTCGAAGGAAACGCCGTGCCTCTTCTTGTTGGAAAGGTTCTTGGTACGGTCCCAGGTGACCTTCACCGTGACAGTGTAAGCCAATGGCGGACTGCGTCAACGGCTTAGCTCTCGTCAGGCCAACGTACCGGCGTTCAGCTGCGGGTGGGCGAGCGCATGCGAGCCCGCCCGTCAGCTGCAACGCCTTGTTGGCCTGCCCCCAAGGCGTCACTTCAGGGGTGCTTGCTCATGCCGTCGATTGGTCGCTGTGGCTCAACATCGCATCGAGGAATGCTATCAATGCTGCGGCCACTCACGAGGCATGCCTTGGCGTTTGGACAGGTGTTGACCCCCGCAACAACCGAGCACGAGCAGGGGCCGGCACAAAGGTCGCCGGCAAAGCTAGTCCCGACTAACCCCCGGGACGTCGCATCGTAGATGAAGACTTCGGCGAAGAGGCCATTACTCAGGGTGATTGCGATCAGCCCGCAGCCGTCGCTGCGCACGAGTGAAGCATCCCGATCGCGCTCGCGGACCTTCGACAGGCGCTCGAAGGCCAGGTCGAGGGTATTGGGGCACTCCCCTCCGTTCCTACAGAAACACTCCAATGTCTCCCGCCCCGTTTCCGGCGATTCCGGCTGACAAGCACAAGCGGTGCCGGTTTTGGCTGCGATGGGGGGCGTCGTCGGTTGATGTCTCGCGCACGCGACCACTACACCGACGGTGATCGCGAACCATAGCGGTCGGCTAGTCATATCGGCAGGTCAGGCCAACGTACCAGGCTTCAGCTGCGAAGCCGAGCGCAGCGAGGTTTCGTCTGCTGCAAGCCGTTGTTGGGCAGCCACGTTATCAACGTGAAGTTCGGCCGCTTCGGACTGCGACTCGCAGGACTTCGCCGTTGAATGGCGATACCTTGGACTCGGTGATGGAATACCCGTCTGGGACCGGCTCATCGGGACGGAGGTAGCGACGCTCCGGTGGTTCCAGTTGTGGAAGGTCACCAACGACTACCGGATGAAACTCAAGGGCGTTGTTGTCGACCGCATTCAGGAAGCGCCGCAAGCGGTCCGTGACCAGCACACAGCGCATGTTTTGCGCGCGGAAAATGTCGGCGGAGGGCTGGGTTGCGGCTTGTAGGGTGAAACGGTGCAGGCGCAGGGAACGCGAGAGTGCTTGCCGTGCAAGCTGGCCGCCGACGGTAGGTGCAAGTTCCCAGAGTTCCCCGAGAGAATCGGCGGCGATCTGATCATGGGGGTGGGCAAGAATGTAGTCCTCGGGCTCGCCGGACTTTGGACACCTCGCGGGAGCACCGGCGGATCTGTCCCAGTGGGTCCACTCCAAGTGAACTACACGAGCTTTGTCGACGGGGTGGAAGACCATTCCTGAAATTCCCTCGCGTTCAAGTTGCGCCCGCAGATCGTCCGTTACGACAATATCGCCAACACCTGGCAAAGAGAGCGGTGGGACAAACGGCGCCGTTCGTTCAAGTTGAATTCTGCCGTCAACGCGTCGAAGGTGCGCGGACATCCCGTGGACGAGGATCCGACCATAGTCGCCCCACGGTGCTGCGGCTTGGAGCACCCAGAGCGAATCAGGAGGGGAGGAATGCGTCACGACGCCCGGTCTGCCCAACGTACCAGGCTTCAGCTGCGAAGCCGAGCGAAGCGAGGTTTTTGTCAGCTTCAAACCGGCGTTGGGCGGCCCATCCACTTCACCGCGGATGGTAGCGCGGCGGGTGAGGAACGCCGTAGACTGAGCTGCGATGATGGCGCGCACGGAGCTCCGCACCGAACGTCTCCTCCTCCGTCCATTCCAGATAGACGATGTTGCGGATGCACTTGCGTACCGAGATGACGCGGAGTTCGCGCGGTTCCTGACGCATATTCCGCAGCCGTTCACGAAAAGAGACGCCGAGGCCCTCGTGGCGTTGAACATGTCCGAGCCCTGGGAAACGTCGCCGACGTTTGCTGTGGTGCTGCACGGCACGCTGATCGGCACGGTGAACCTCGAAGTAGACGCAGAGAAGCGGACTGCAATGCTGGGCTATGCGATCGGACGCAAGTGGTGGGGGCAAGGCATCGCGACGGAGGCCGCGCGAGCTGCCATGGCGTGGGGCATCGAGGTGTTCGACCTGGTGCGGCTTTGGGCGTCTACGGATGCCCGTCATCTTCGCTCGCGCCGGGTACTTGAAAAATTGGGCATGCAGCTCGAGACACTTCGAGCCGGGGATCAAGTCGGACGCTTCGGGGAGTTGGTCGATGAGGTTGTCTACGGCCTCAACCTCACCCGCTAGTCACCAGTGACAATGCGCGGTGGCCTCCATGAAGCGGTGCCAGTCTGCCCAACGTACCGGCGTTCAGCTGCGGGCGCCAGAGGGAGTGAAGCGACCGACAAGCCCGTCTGCTGCAACGCCTTGTTGGGCGGCGCCCATCACGCTAAACTCGAAGGATGGCGCAAGCGACCCATGCTGAACTTCTGCAGCGCGCACTCGAGCTTCCCGCGGACGACAGGCTTGCGCTTGCAACCGAGTTGCTCGAAAGCGTCGAAGGGCCTGAGGATCCGGAGTGGGCGGCTGCGTGGGCGGCTGAACTCGATAGGCGTGTACGCGAGTTGGACACGGGTGCGGTGAAGCCAATTCCGTGGCAGCAGGTTAGATCTGAGATACTCGAACGCTTGCGTTCGAAATGAAGCCGATAGTCTTTGCGCCCGACGCGCAAGCTGAGTTCGAAGCCGCGGTGGAGTGGTATGAAGCGCAGGCCGCTGGGCTCGGCGAGCGGTTCGTATCCCACGTGGACGAGGTGCTGCAACTCGTCGAGGAGACGCCCGGCGGCTTTCCAACATGGGACGTCGATTCACGTTTTCGAAGGATGGTTGTGCAGCGATTTCCGTACCTCGTGTTCTATCGCGACCTTGCCGACCGGATTGAAGTAATCGCCGTGGCGCACGGAGCCCGCGAGCCCGGATACTGGCTCAAGCGTAAGTAGCGTCCGCCCAACGTACCGCTGTTAAGCCGCGGCCGCATCCAGAAACAGAAAACGCCTCCGGACGCGACGAGAGGCAGGACGTCGCGGGTCAGGACGAGGCGCGGCCGTCTGCTTCAACAGCTTGTTGGGCGGCGCCGCTCAGCGCCGATAGACGAGTGAGTGCGCGGCCGCATGAAGGTTCTTCAGGATGTCGCGCTGGCCTTGCTCGAGGTCGCTCGAGTGTGCGGATTCAACTTTCTGAATGTATTCCAGAAGGAGCGCCCAGCCATCCGTAAGACCGTTCACACAGCGGAGGCCGCGCTCCAGTTCGGTAGCGGCGACGGCGTTCGCTCTGCGTAGCTCGCCAATAAGGCCGGAAAGGGTATCGAAAAACTCTTGATTCGAGTTGAAACGCGGGCGCGTCATGATCTTGTCAGTCTCCTGCAAACCAGCGTGCACCCCAAAAGTCTAGCTCTCGAAGGACATATTCCGAAACTGCCACTTCGATGCTGTCGAAATGAATCTTCGCGCGCGGAGAGTCGATCGTGCCGATCTCTGGGCCCGCCGTCAGGTACCACCCTCCAGTGGTTCTCTTCTCTTCGGAATATGCAATCCACTGACGAACCAGTGTCGGATTGGCCATGAGCAACGGAAGCAAGTCTGCTGGACTCAAGTTCTTGCGCAACCGAACGTAGTCAGCTCGCGAAAGAGCATCACGAAGTGATAGTCCATCACCTCGAATCGACACGTCGTGGCCGATCGCGAGTGCGTATTCCGCTCCACTTGAGCGCTGAGTCCGGCAGGACTTGAGCAGCGATTCCGATGCACTTGAGCGCGATCGGAGCGCAGCGACGAGTGACTGGGGTCAGGCGGAGGGTTGGGGTTCGGGCTGGAGGGCTTTCTTT
>DATHOI010000897.1:0-6609 GCA_035485095.1 Polyangiaceae bacterium
GGCGATCGGCATGACGATCGGAGACCTGTTTCCCCCACTGCCGGCCTCGATTGTGACCCCCTCTGACGACCCGAATCGTCTCGAGATTCGTCCACCGTCAGCCGAGGTGCCGGAAATCGTAGTGCCGAAGGGCGGACTTGAACCGCCGACAGCGCGCTTATGAAGCGCGTGCTCTAACCAACTGAGCTACTTCGGCTTGAGGGCGCGGGAATGTGGCCCGCGGGGGCCGGGGCTGTCAAGCCCGATGCGGGCTTTTCCTGGGCAAAGTTAGGGGTTTTGGCGCGCGACGCCGTAGCTGCCCGGGCCGGGACCGTCGCGCCCGACCACGCGGTTTAGGGCGTCGTAGCTCATCAGGAACAGAAAGCGGGAGCCGAGCACCTTGGGCAGGGGGCCGAAGGACGGGATACGCCTCACGCCGGTCATGACGTTGCCGTCGTATTCCTCGATCCCGCTCGGGCGCACGAGGTGAACCGACTCCAGGCGACCGTCGGCCAACACGGCGAGCTCGAAGATGACGTGACCGCTGCGACCCGCCTCTATCGCCCAATCTGGAAACGCGCGGCGCAGTTGATCGTCGACGCGCTGCTTCAGGTTGGCGGCGTACTTTTGAATGCCGGGATCGTTCAGCATGTCGGGGCCGGGGCCAAAGCCGCTCGCGGTTGCGCGTGAGCCCATGCCGTCATCACCGGCGCGCCCGGGGCGGCCACCGACCGGCTCACCACCGACGCCAGGGCCGTGCGGACCGCCCGCGGTGCTCGCGTGAATCAGCGCGGCGACGCGACTTGCGACGGCCTCCGAGCTGTCCTCCACGTCATTGGGTCGTTCGCGCGTCTCGGTGGGCAGCGCGGGCCGCGCGCGCATCACCCATGGGCGAGCGAGCAGCACTTCAGCACCGCTCGAATGCGCTTGGCTCGGCGCAGCGCGCAGTGCGCCTTGATCAACCTGCGCCACGCTGCGGCCGGCAATTGCAGTCCCTGCGCTCGGATCGGCGCCCGCACCTCCGGGCTCGCTTGGGGCGCCGCCGACTACGCCGCCGAGTGACGCGGCTTCGGACCCCGCGACCGAGCCGCGAGTGCTGGCCTCGACCGTGCGCCGCTCGCGCACGACGCCCGGGCCCGTCGCCAAGAACGTGAGCTCCATTGGGTTCGGGGTCGCGCGATGGTCATCCCACGAGCGGCGCTCGGCCGCCGTGTGCAAACGTGAGACTTGGCTGCGGTCTAGATGAGTGAGCGTCTCCGTCTCCAGCGTGATCGGGTCGATGCTGCTCGCCAAGTTGGTCGCCGCCTCTGTCGCAGTGCGCGAGCCACCGCGCCCGGCGCGCTCCGTATCCGGGTGGCGCTCGAGTGGGCCGCCACCTGCGGCGGGCAATGCTTCTTTGGCTTCGGGGACAGGGCTGTCACGCTCAGGCTCCGACGCGACGGGGCTGAAGGTCGGCAGCTCGACTTCGACCTCGGAGGCCGCGGGCGGCGGAGCTTTGGCGCGACTCCGGGCTCGCTCGCTCAGCGAGTGAGAGAGCAGCAGCGCGCCGCAAGCCAGCAAGAGCGCATGCGCGACGACCGACGTCGCGAACGCTCCGGAGCCGACGAAACGACGAGCCATCCTCGTCAGTTTGACAGAGCTCTCAGCTTGGAGCTAGTGCACCGCATGTGATGCGCCAGCAACAACCGCAAGCGGTTGTTTCGCTGCGCGGCATGCGGTGCACTAGAGGCTTCTCGCCGGGCTTCGCCCCGGAACCCCACGCCCGCTTCGCGGGCTCGCTAGTGCCCCGCCGCGAATTTCGCCGTTAAAACCAGCCCTGAGCTCACACGCGGGACACTAGCGGCACGCGGAAACAGCGCCGCGCGTTGTCGGTCGTGAGTACGGCAAAGTGCGCTTCGTCCACGGAACGGAGCTGCGCCACGTATTTCCCAGTGTGCACGACGAAGGCGGGTTCACAGCGTTTTCCGCGCAGAGGCACGGGGGCCAAATATGGGCTGTCCGTCTCGACCAGCACGCGGTCGGCGGGCGCCCAGGCTGCGACATCCTGAATCGCGCGGGCGGTCTTGAAGGTCACGATGCCGGAGAACGACAAGTAGAAGCCGAGATCGAGCGCGCGCTTGGCGAACGCGCGGTCTTCACTGAAGCAATGAATGACGCCGCCTGCGTCACGCGCGCCCTCCGCTTCCAAAATCTGGAGCGTGTCCTCGGCGGCGCTGCGAGTGTGGATGATGAGCGGCTTTTGCACGCGACGCGCCACGGCGATGAAGCGCCGGAAGATCTCCGCTTGCGTGTCTCGCGGCGCATGGTCGTAGTGATAGTCGAGGCCCACCTCCCCCACCGCGAGCAAGCGCGGGTGCGCCCAGAACGGCTCGAAATCCAGCGAGCCGTCGCGCGCGGCCTCGTGCGGGTGCACACCTGCGGACGCAAAGACGTCCGCGTGTTGCTCGGCGAGCGCCAAGGCTTGTTCGGCTTGTGCTCGGCCACCGACGCCCACACACAAGAATGCAGAGACGCCGGCCTGACGCGCGCGCTCGAGCAGCGCGTCCGCGCCTTCCGGATGATGGCCGCTATCGAGGTGACAGTGCGTATCGAACCAGGTCATCGAAAAAGCCTCGCGCGCCCAAACCATAGCAGAACCGCGACCAGCAGGATGCCGGACATCACGAGAAGCTCCGCGCGCTCGACCGCGCGCGCCACGATGGCGAGCGCGACGAGCGCGAATGGAGCGACCCACGCATCTCGCGGGGCGAGACCGGATCGGCGGCGCAGCGCCAGCACGCACAAGGCGAGCACGCTGACCGAGTACTGGAACAGCACCGCCACGCTCGAAAGCACGAATAGCCGGCTGAGCGCGCCCACCGAGACCAGCACCACGACCAGAACCAGCGTCGCAAACAGCGCACGGCGCGGGACGTGATGCCGAGTTTCCAGGGCAATTAGCGCATTTTGCGAGCCGCCCGCCTCGAGCGCCGCCAAGTAACGCGGAGTCATGGCCATCATGCCAAAGGCGATACCGATCGCCGAAATATTGGTGCCCGCGCTCACTAGGCTAGCGAGCTGCGCGCCGCCGAGCGCATGCGCGGCGGCAATCAACGGGGTGTCTTGGGTCGTCAGGGCCGGAACCGCATCGACACAGGTCAAATGAAGCAGCGCGTACAACCCCGCACACAGCACGAGCGAACCGATCGTCGCGATGGGAATGGCGCGCGAAGCGCCGCGCACGTGCGATCCAGGAACCGGCACGATCTCGAAACCTTGCATCGGAAAGACGATCAGGAGCACCGCGCGAGACCAGGACACGGGCAAGGTCGGCCGCGGCGCAGCAGCCACGGAGTGACTACCGAGCAGGAACACCCCCACCAACAAGAAGAGCGGGACGAGCTTCAGTACCGTCAGTGACGACCACACCCTGGCGCTCGGTTTGAGGCCACTCGACGCAATCGCGCCGAACGCGAGCGCGCACGCCACCGCAAATGGCTTCTTGTCCGCACCCAAGCCGAGCAGCGGCGCGGTGTATTCCCCGAGGCCTGCGATCACCGCGGCCGTGCTGAGCACCGCCGACGCGTACGCAACAAAACCCACTAAAAACGCGGTAGTTTCGCCAAACGCCGCGCGCGCCCACACGTACGGTCCGCCATCGCGATCGAAACGCGCGCCGAGCCGAGCGTAGGTCATGGCAACCGGCAACAGCGCCAGCAACGTCAACGCGTAGGCGAAGAGCCCCGCGCGACCGGGCACGAGCGCGGCCACCAGGTTTGGCGTGAAGAAGATGCCCACGCCAACGATGCCGTTGATCCCGAGCGCCAGCAGCGACCAGACACCGAGCTCTCGGGCGGCATCGCTCTCGAGCGAGGCTCGGCGGTCTCCGTTCGACACGCCGTGCTCAGGTCAAAACGTCTTGAAAGCGCTCGCGCACGAGCGACACCGCCGCGTCCCCCGCCGAACCGCGTTGGTAGCCGAAGCGCGAGATCAAAATATCGAGCGCCTTCTCCGCTGCCACGCGCCGCACTTCGTTCAGCCCGCTACCCTCTTCGCGAAGCAGCATCACTAGATCGCGGCACAGCTTGGCGACCGCAACGCGACGCTCCGCGAATGCGGACTCACGCAAGCGCCGCAGCTGGGGCGCGAACACGCGCCCATTGTCGAGCGGCTCGTCCGGGTGATCGATGGCCCAGGCCGCGATCGTGCCCATGAGCCCATGCCGCAAATCCTCCGGTTTATCGGGCAAACCGAGCAGTGTCTCGACCTCGCGCATCATGCGTTCGTCGGGTTCCTCGTACTGACCGGTGAGCGGATTGCGAAACTTCTCCCGCTTCACCCAGTAGTTCACGTGGGTGACGTAACGGTCGAACAGGTCGCTGTAGCGCGTTTCGTCGACCAGGCCGCTCGCCACCCGAAATTCGTCCTCGAAGGCGTCGAGCAAACGCGCGTGCAGGACTTTTCGGAACAGCACGTGATCGTGATAGCCACCGGCGAGGCGCTCCTCCTCGAGCCAGTTGTACTCACTGGTGCGTTCACACAAGCGGTCGAGCTCGATCAAGACAGCGAGCGGCGACAAGCAGTCGAAACGCGTGTTCTGCGCGGCGTCGAGCAACACGGTGCGCATCTCGCGCGGGCTGGCGCCGATACTGCCTTCGTAGATCGGGTACGCTTCACTCTCGCTGTACAGCGCACCGATCGCCGAACGCAGGAATTTACCCGATTCGTCGTCGAGGCGAGTCGGAGCGGTGCCCGTCGAATAAAGGTCGAGCTTTTCGATCGCCGTGAGCTCGGTCACCAGATCTTGCAACGGCTTGTCGTAGCGGTCGGACTTGGGCCGCCGCATGCGGGTGAGCACAGCGAACATCGCCGCGATCTGCGTGGCGTGCGGGGCCACGTGCTTTTGCACTTGCGACGCAATCTGCGCGTCGTAGATGCGCTGTTCGTCCACCCAACTCAGCAAATAGGGCGCACGGATCAGCTCCAAACGCCCGCGAAAGCTCTCGAATTCGGGGTGTTCGCGAAACGCGCCCAGGTGCACCTCGTTGCCGCTGGCGAGCATCACGCAGTTCACCTGCACGTTTTGTGAACGCAGGGCGACTTCGCCGGTCTCGGCGGTGATCTGCAAATACTTGAACGCATCGAGCGGGCGCTTCAAGAGATCCGAAAATTCCAAGAGGCCGCCCGCAGCGTCCACCAGCTCGCCAAACGCCTCGAAGAGCGTCATGGACTGCAGCGCCGAGGGCAGCGCGCCGAGGCTGCGATCGGCTGTGACCTGGCGTTCGCCCGCGTCCACGGAAAGCTGAGGGCCGAGCGTCACGGCGCCCACGCGGTAGCGGCGCGAGATGAAATAGCGCTCCACCTGCACATGACGGAGGACTTCGTCGAGCGAGCCGCCGTAGCTCGTGAGCAGCGCCTCATAGACTTGTTGGCTCTTGTGCGAGAGCGTGCCGCGGATCATCCACGCCGCGGGTGGCGCGCCCGCATTTCGTTCGGCGAACATCCGCTCGAGGAGCTCCTTGCGCTCGGCGAGCGGGATCAAAAACAGGGGATGGTCACGAACCTCGACGAACAGGCGCGAGTCGATTTGCTCGTCTGGCAAATGCGCGTAGCTGCCGTCGTCACTCGCGCCAGGCGTGCGCTTGCCGCCGAAGCCGATCGAGCCGCGCAACGTCGCCTGCGTCGGGAACACCCAGTGAAAGCGATACAACGCGCCCTCGTCCAAGAGCGAATAGTGCTCGAGCGCACGCGCGATGCAGGCGGCCACGGTGCTCTTGGCGGAGCCGTTGGGGCCGTGCAGCAAGAGCACGCGGTTCGGGCGGCCTTCGCGGGCAAAATTGCTGAGCGCCCGGTAGATCTCGGACTGTACGGCCTCTTGCCCGACGAGCGCGTCGGAGCGCCCCTCGCCCGGGTCCAAGAACGGTAAATCGAACAGCCGAAAGCGCGACAACTCACCCCACGGGCGAGTCACCGTCTCGCGCCCGAAATGATCGAACATGTCGCGCAAGTAGCGCGACGAATCCCGCGAGTGGCGCACCGGATCGGTCGCGAAGAGCGTCAAGTACTCGCGGAAGGAGAGCAGCCGGCGCTCTTCCTTGAACTCCTTTTGTACCAGGAGCGCGATACGCTGCAGATCTTCGAGGATGCGCTCAGTCGGCATGAGCCAAAGATTACCATATCCGGCCGAGCCTAGCCGGAGCGTCTCGAGCCGCTATTTCGCGTCAATGTCGAGCGCGAGGTCGCGTTTCTCGATCATGCATTTGTCGTCCGTGCACACCGAGAACGAGAGTTGACCGGCTAGCGTGTGCTTGCCGGCGGTCTCGGGCGTGAACACGACGGGCACCGTGGCTCGCGCGGGCTCGAGCTTCACCGCGTCCTTCGCGACGACCAGGTTCGCGAACTTGAGGCCGGGTGAGTCCTTCAGCTTGAACTTGTAGGGGTAGTTTTGGTTCACGTGGAACGGCGCTTTGGCGGAGAGCACGATGTCGGCCTCGCCAGACTGACCGGACGCGTACGAGCCTTTGGGCTCGAGCACGAGATCGAAGCCCGCTTCATTGAACTTGCTCGTCGCTTCAGGAGCTGGCGCCGCGGCTGCAGCAGGGTCGGCCGCTGGCAGCACAGCCGCAGCAGCGCCCGGTGCCGACGCCGCGG
>DATHOI010000898.1:0-5605 GCA_035485095.1 Polyangiaceae bacterium
CCCGCATCGTCATGGAGCAAAGTGAGCGCATGGCGCAGATCATTCGCCAGCTCTTGGACTTCGCCCGTGCGGGGAAACCGAACAAGGCGTCGGTGGATTTGCGGCACCTGGTCGCCAGCACGTTGTCCTTGCTACGGCCCATCGCAGACAAGCGCCGCGTGACCTTGGAGCTCGAGACCCCCGAGCCCGTGGCGGAGGTCGTCGCCGACGCCGCGCAACTGCAGCAGGTCGTCACCAACTTGGTGGTCAATGCAGTTCAAGCCACGCAAGGTCCGGGCGTGATCGAAATCGGGCTACGGGCGACGCAAGAAGCGCGGCGCGCAGCACCGCTCGGCGCCGGCAAGCCTGCGCATGGTTTCGCCTGCATCACGGTCGCCGACCGCGGAATCGGCATGAGTGAAGAAACGTTGGAACGCATTTTCGAGCCATTTTTCACCACAAAAGACGTGGGTGAAGGCACCGGCCTCGGGCTTGCCGTAGCGTACGGCATCGTTCAGGAGCACGGCGGCTTCATCACCGTAGAAAGCAAGCTCACCGAAGGTAGTCGCTTCGAGATCTATCTTCCGGTGCCGGATCCCAAATGAAAGCCAAAGTACTGATTGTCGACGACGACACGAGCATGTGTGAGCTTCTCGCTGAGGGTCTCAGCCAGCAAGGCTACGACGCACGCTGGAAGGCCTCGGGGCACGAGGCGCTAGCCGAGATCGAGCAGCGCAGTTTCGATGTCGTGTTGACCGACATCAACATGCGCGACATGAACGGCTTGGAGCTGTGTCAGCGCGTGACCGAGGCGCACCCGGAGTTGCCGGTACTAGTGATCACCGCATTTGGCAGCATGGAAACGGCGGTGCAGGCGATTCGCGCGGGCGCCTATGACTTCATCACCAAGCCTTTCGACATCGACGTCGTGGGCATCGCCATCGAGCGCGCAGTGAAGCACGGCGTGCTCACTCGTGAAGTGCAACGCCTACAGCGCGCCGTGGACGAGTCGCGCCGCTTCGACGAATTGCTGGGCGCGAGCCCGGCCATGAAAGAGGTGTACGACCTGCTCGAACGCGTCGCCGAATCCGAGTCGACGGTGCTGGTCAGCGGCGAGAGCGGTACCGGCAAGGAGCTCGTCGCGCGCGCGCTGCATCGCCGGAGCAAGCGCAGTACGGGGCCGTTCGTGGCCATCAATTGCGCGGCGATGCCTGAACAATTGTTGGAGAGTGAGCTATTTGGGCACACCAAGGGCGCCTTCACGGACGCACGCACGGCGCGCCCGGGGCTCTTCGTGCAAGCCAAAGGCGGAACAATCTTCTTGGACGAGATTGGAGACATGCCGCTCGGTTTGCAGCCCAAGCTGCTGCGCGCACTGCAAGAGCGCACCGTGCGCCCCGTGGGCGGTGACCACGAAACCCCGATTGACGTGCGCGTCGTGGCCGCCAGCAATCGAGATCTCGAAACCGCGATCGAGGAGCGCAAATTTCGCGAGGATCTGTACTACCGGATCAACGTCATCCACGTCGAATTGCCGCCGCTTAGAGCGCGCGGCGCGGACGTGCTGCTGCTCGCCCAGCATTACCTCGAGCACTTCGCGGCACAATCCCAGAAGGACGTGCGCTCACTGGACCCGGAAGCCGCCGAACGCCTGTCTGCCTACGCGTGGCCCGGCAACGTGCGCGAGCTCGCCAATTGCCTGGAACGCGCCGTCGCCCTGACGCGCAATGAGTCGATCGGTAGCGCGGATCTGCCAGAAAAAATCCGCAATTACCGCACCTCGCACGTGCTCGTCGCCGCAACGGATCCCTCGGAGCTCGTGCCGCTCGAAGAGGTCGAAAAGCGCTATATTTTGCGAGTTTTGGAGGCCGTCGGCGGCAACAAGACACTCGCGGCACAGGTGCTCGGGCTTGATAGGAAGACCCTTTACCGAAAGCTCGATCGTTACGGGACCGACCGAACGACGACCTCTTAAACCCGAAGAGCGGACTCAGGCAGCGCGGGCCCAATCTGCCCCGCAGGGGGCAAAAATCCTCCACCCCAGCGTGCTTCCTCTGGCTGGCATCCCGCACAATTGCGTCAAATAATGACGACGGTGGCTGGCATGCGTCGTGCTGACGCATTGCCGAAGCACTCCAGGAAACGAGCTGGCTTAGCTTCCTGGAGCGAGAGGTGCCCCCACATGAGCGACTCCGAGGTGATGGGAACGGCAGAGACCAAGTCCAGGCCCTCGTGCCCCGCGCGCCTCCTCCTAGCGGAGGACGACTTGGAGCTGCGCGAGCTGCTTGCCTACGTGCTGCGCGCCGATGGCCACGAAGTGGTCGAGGCTCGCGACGGCAATGAGTTGCTCGCCATCCTGAGTAAGGGCCTCGAGCGCACTCAGGATCCGTTCGCTCTAGTGGTCTCGGACGTGCGCATGCCGGGTCTAACCGCGTTCGACGTGCTGACACGCCTGCAGCGCGCATTGGCGGATACACCGGTGATCCTGATCACCGCGTTCGGGGATCAGACGACACACCTGCGCGCCCAGCGCATGGGTGCGAGCCGTGTCTTCGACAAACCGTTCGACTTCGATGACTTGCGCGCCGCGGTGCACGAGACGCTGCATCAGCAGCGTCGCCGCGCTTCTTGAGCGCGGCTAGGGAGTAGCGGGCTCGTCGGGCGGGCCCTCGGGATCACTTGCGGGCTCCTGGGTGCCGTAGTCTGGAACGTCTACGGTCTTGCCGGCTTTCTTCTTCTTTCGGAACTTGCGCTGACAGATCTTGTGCAGCGCGTCGTTGATCGGTGACGGCGGTAACGTGGGCGGCACCAGAAACGGCGGATGCTCGAAGTCGAACAGATCGTAAGGCACGTCGGAGTTTGCATCGCGTGCGCTCAGCGCAGGCAAATCGAAGCGCGCCTGAACCATGCGCAGCACCGAGGTATGACTCAACACTTGGTGCGACACGTAGTGCGCTTTCGCAAACGGCGACACGACGATGAACGGCACGCGCATCCCCAATCGATCGAAGCGCCCGCGCAAATGCCGCTTCTCCAGCAAAGGCTCGACGTTGTCGGGGGGGCACGCGGGCGGTGGTGGGACGTGGTCGAAGAAACCGCCGGGCTCGTCGTACATGATGAACAAGGCCGAATGAGCCCAGGCCGGGCTCTTCATGAGCGCGTCGACCACGCGCGACACCAGCTCCTGCCCCAGCTCGACGTCCGCCGGGGGGTGCTCGTCGGTTGCGTCGGGACCGCCATACGAGGATTCGACCCAGACGTAGGCCGGCAGGGTGTTCTTCTTGGCATCCTCGAAGAAGCCGTCGATGTCTTTGAAGTGGTCGCCCTTTTCCTCGTGCAAGTGGCGAAATATCCTCTCTTCGAAGGTCATGCCCTCCGCGTACACGACCCACTCGATGCCCTTCTGCTGCAGTTGGTGGAAGAGTGAGGGTTCTTCTGCCTGTGCAGGCGGGGCAGTATTACCGATGTGGCCGAACGAGGACGCGGCATTGAAGAACATGCGATTGGGCCAAGTTGGGCCCAAAATCGAGGCGAAATAGCGGTCGCCGATCGCGAACGTACTGGCCAGTTGATAGTAGTACGGGAGCTCCGAAGCCTCGTAGTAGCCGAGCGCGCGTTCGCCGTGCGGATCGCTGGTTTGGACGAAGCCGTCCATCTTGCCGTCGTCGTATTGAACGTGGGCTGAGTTCCAATCGTGCCTCACGTCCTTCGCGCACAGCGCGGTCTGGTGAAACATTTTCACGTCATGACCGGTCCTGGGATCGAAGTTGTGATAGCCCGCGGGCGCCACGTCCGCCGAAGTGACACCAAACTTGGGCAAGCCCTGGAAGTAATGGTCGAAAGAGCGGTTCTCCTGCATCACGATCACGAAATGATCGATCGGGATGCGCTGCCCAATCGGTTCGGTCTCGGATAGTGTCTGCTCCGGCAAGGCGCCGGCGGTGAACTCGCACGCCTCGCGACGGGCAGCCACAGATTTGCCTCCGGGCCCGTTAACCATCGCGCTGGAGGCGCCGGCTGGCGCCGCAGACGGCGGAGGCGGCGTCCAGTCGTAGCTGGGGGCGTGATCCTGCTTCACGCTCGGCTGGGGCGGCGCGTGTCGCTTACAGCCGGCCGCGGCGAGGGCCAGCGCGAAGACTAGGCGTCGCGGGGTTGAAGAAAGCATGGGGCGATCAAAGTCATGAAACCTGGCCGAAAACTCGATCAATCGAGCCACTTTACGCCGGGCGGGCGAGCGCGCCGCTCATTATTTGCTCAGTCGGAAGCAGCTGTGTAGGGTCGGCCCCAAGGAGCTCCCATGAAGACCGTTTTTGCCCGCGCCCTCGTCGCTATCGCCATCGTTGCGCTGCCCGCTTCCGCCTTCGCTTCGACGAAGACCACGCACAGCCACAGCGTCGCCAAAAAGGACACCCCGAAGAAGAAGGGCAAGCACCACGCTCACAAGACGGCCTCCGCGAAGCCCGCTGCCGCCAGCAAAGTCCCCTGATTCGACCGCGATTGACGCGGCACTGACAGGTCCGTCCCAGGCGCGCGGTGCTCCTGCGCCCAAAAAGCACGAGGCCGGCTAGCTCAGCTAACCGGCCTTTTGTCGTAAATGCCGACCGGTGTCGGCTCCGCGCGAGCCGCCCAGTGGCGCACCAGGCGACTGCCCACGGCGATCATCGGCGCCTCGACTGCGTGATAGAGCACAACGGGCGCTACGCATGCGCTCAGCGCAAACGCCAGCCAGCGCACGACGCTAGGCTCGGCCGCCAACACGACGAAGCCGAGCCACATGCAGAGCACGTGGGAGAGGTAAATCCCATATGAATAGCGCGCAATGATGCGACAGCCCTCGCGCAGCAGCCCGGGCCCGAGCTCGCGAAATTGGGAGAGCAGCACGCCGATGCCGAGACAGAACGCCCACCAACCGTGAAAGCCCGGCTTGAGCTGCAGGCCGGCAATGGCCAGCACCAGCGCCGGAGCGAATAGCGCGAAAGGCAGATTGCCGCGCCGCTGCCGCAGCAGCCGATAGCAAATAACGCCGGCGACGAAGCACGGAGCGAACATAATGAGGTTGCTGTGCGGGTTGCCCTTGAGCAACTCGAACGCGAGCGCGCTAACACCCCAGGCGCACAGCAGTGGGAGCAAGCTCCGCGAACGGTCCGCAATCAAGAATAGCAGCGGCAATACGAGATACATCTGGATCTCGTAGGGCAGCGTCCACAGTGTAGAGAGCACCGAGTCGTCGAGCGTCACGTTTTGGATCAGTAGCAAGTTCGTCGCAACGGTCCTGACGTTGAAGTTGCCGCCGACCAAGTGCGCGTCCTTGAAGTCAGCGACTGGTAGCCGAAAGACGCACACGACGGCGACGACGAGGACGCTGAGCGGCAACAGTCGAAACGCGCGACGCAACACGAACACCAGGTAAGGCATACGGAAATGTGAACGCTGCTGGCGTTCGAGCGACATCATGAGCACGACGCTCGTATGCACGAAGAAGAGCAGAACGCCCGCCTGGCCCAGCTCGTGGAACGCTTCGCCTTGATATGTCCAGCCGCAGGCTTGGCGAATGTGCATGACCAAAACCAACAACACCGCGACGCTGCGCACGACGTCCAAGTTGCCGCTTTCCCAGGCCGGGGCG
>DATHOI010000899.1:0-3295 GCA_035485095.1 Polyangiaceae bacterium
CTTGAGCATTTCCGGACACATGCGTTGGGCGCCAAAATTCGAGAACAGCCACCAACGAAGCCCGGGGCTCGCGTTGACCGCGCCCCGCACACACGGACAACCCACGCCAAGCACGAGCACCAGAAGCAGCCCGAGGATGCGAAGTCGAAGCGGCGGGATCGAGTACTTCATGCAGAGCTCAAAGCACCTTAGCCCATGCCCCAGGCGCCGCCTATCCCGTGCCGAGCGCGCGCACTGCCACGTTGCTGAGCGCTTCGATCAAGCCGGGCGCGGCGTTCAACGCCGGAACGCGGTCGAAAGAAAGGCCCCGGTCCGTTGCCCAAGCGCGCGCCTCGATGTCCAGATCGTAGAGGGTTTCCACATGATCAGCCAAGAAGCCGAAGGGCGACAGCGTGACGTGCTGTACGCCCCGCGATGCCAGCTGCTCGAACGTCTGACGGAGATCGGGCCGGAGCCATTCACCGCCATCGGCGCCCTGGCTTTGGTAGCAAAGCTCGCACGCGTGGCCGAGCAGCGAGGCGATCGCAGCCGCGCTTGCCTCCACTTCGGCTTGATAGCGGTCGCCCGCGCGAATTGCGGCGCGCGGTAGGCTATGTGCCGTGAGCACGATGGCGCGCCGCGACGCGTGCACGGCGAGGCGCTCCGCGAGCGCCGCCCTGTGCGCCTCGATGAACGCCGGCTCACAGCCCCACGGCTCGCAAACCACGAGCTCCGGAGCACGCGGGCCGAGCTCGGCGCGAACGCTGTCCAGTGAACGGCGCGCCGCGGCGCCGTACACGTCCACGCTGAACGGCGCGAGTGGAACCAACACCAAACGCGTGAGCTCTCGGCGCGCTGCTTCACGCAATGCCGCTTCGACAGTCGGCTCCCAAAGTCGCATGCCGAGCAGCACGGGAAGCCCCGTCCGCGCTTCGAGCGCGCTCGCTTGCGCTGCCGTGACGCGCAACAGGGGCGAGCCGCCGATCGCTTCGTAGCGGCGCCTGAGCTCGTCCACCAACCCGGGCGGCGGCGGGCGACCATGACGGATGCGGGCGACGCACGCGGGCAGATCCGCGAGATCATTCACCGTGCCGTGAGCCACCAGTAAGATCCCGGTGCGCGAGCTGTCCTTCATCACTTGGTTAGAAAAGGATAGCGGAAGTCGTGCGGAGGACTGAGGTTTTCTTTGATCACGCGTGGGGACACCCAGCGCATCAGGTTCCAGGCCGAGCCCGCTTTGTCGTTCGTGCCGGAAAGACGCGAGCCGCCGAATGGTTGTTGGCCGACGACTGCGCCAGTGGGTTTGTCGTTGATGTAGAAGTTCCCCGCCGCCATCTTGAGTCGACTCGTCGCGGCGGTCACGGCCTGCGGATCGCGCGCAAAAATGGCGCCCGTGAGCGCGTAGGGCGTTGCTTCATCGCACACGTCCAAGACCTGTTCGAAGCGATCGTCGTCGTACACGAAGCTAGACACGACCGGACCGAAGATTTCCTCGCGGAGCAGCGCGTGATTTGCGTCGTTGACTTCGACCCACGTGGGCTCGACGAAGTAGCCGAGCGAGTCGTCACAGGCGCCGCCGCAGATGACGCGGCAGCGGTCGTCAACGCGCGCGCGTTCGAGGTAGCCCGAAATTCGATTGAAGGCGTCGCGGCCGATGACCGCCCCCATGAAGTTGCGGCTGTCCGCCGGATCACCGACGCGGATCTCGGCGACCATGGCGACTACCTCCGCTTCGACTGACGCCGCCAGGCTGTGCGGCAGGTACACGCGCGACGCTGCCGAGCACTTCTGCCCCTGGTACTCGAAAGCACCGCGCACGATTGCGACCGCGAGCGCCCGCACGTCTGCGCTCGAGTGCGCGACGATGAAGTCCTTGCCCCCGGTTTCGCCGACTAGGCGCGGGTAGCTGCGGTAGCGCCCGATGCGCTCGCCAATCGCCGACCACAAGCTGCGAAACACGGCACTAGAGCCGGTGAAATGCAGACCTGACAGCGCGGGATGGTCCAAGACCTGCGCGGACAGCGGCGCCGGATCGCCGTGCACGAGGTTGATCACTCCCGCTGGCAAGCCGGCCTCTTCCAGCAACTCGAGGACATAGTGTGCAGACAGCGCTGCCAAGGGAGACGGCTTCCACAATACGGTGTTGCCGAGCAAAGCGGGCGCTGTCGGCAAATTACCGGCGATCGCTGTGAAGTTGAAGGGCGTGATCGCGTACACGAAGCCGTCGAGCGGCCGCAGCTCGAAGCGATTGTGCTCCGTAGCGCTCGAGATCAACGACTGCTCGGCGAGCTGTTCTGCGAAGAACGCATTGAACCGGAAGAAATCCGCGAGCTCGCAGGCCGCGTCGATCTCTGCTTGGTGCACGGTCTTGCTTTGGTTCAGCATCGTGGCTGCGAGCAAGCGCGCGCGGCGCGGGCCGCTCAACAAATCAGCGGCACGGCGAAAGACAGCACAGCGCTCGCTCAGGTCGAGCGCTGCCCAGGCTGCCTTTGCAGCCAACGCCGCGTCGATGGCGCGAGTAACATGCGCCGGTTCCGCGAGACAAAACCGGCCTATTTCCAGGGAGTGCTGGTGGGGCGCGCTGAAGGCATGCGACGCGCCGGCGAACACGCGCTCGCCGCCAATCACCAGCGGTAGGCTGACCGATTGAGCCGACTGAAGCACGAGCTCGGCATCGACCTGCGCGCGCTCGGGACTGCCTGGAGCGTGCGGCAGCACAGGCTCATTGAGCGGTTGCCGAGCCCGAGGCGGCGTCATCCCGCTCAGCGTATCACATGAGCTCGCGCGCGCCGCAGCTCAGGGCGTGGGCGCGGGTGCCGCCGCGGCGCTCTGGTACACGCACGCATTCGCGTCGCCTGCGCTGGGCGCAAAATCGACCGAATCGTTGTAATAGCTCTGCGTGAAGTCCGTGCCCCAGCACTCCACGGCGTTGACGACGGGCGTGCCAGCCGGCAGATCGCCGCCTGTGATCGTAATGTCGGCACGGCCCGCGCCCGTGCTGTTCCAGCGGCTGTTGACCGTGACGTCCTCGAGCTTCGTCAGCATGCTCGGGTCGATGTCCACGTGAGCTGTGACATAGATGTTGCCAGTGTGATCCAGGTTTGCGATCGATTCCACCGAGTAGTGCGCCTCGCCCGCGGGAGTGACGGTAGCGGTGATGGTCCGCGGCAAAGCTCCGAGGTTTTCCGAGAAATCATGAGGCAAGTCGTAGACGACGCTCGCTGAGCCCGAATCATTGGGGTGCTTGTATGGGTCGAGTGCTTTGGCGGTGTCCAGATCGATCGAGAAGGTCCCTTGCCCGTGCATCGGGTGCGGC
>DATHOI010000900.1:0-3351 GCA_035485095.1 Polyangiaceae bacterium
GAACTCACGCGCCGTCGCAAAACGATCGGACGGCTCGCGCGCGGTGGCCCGCTCGACCGCTCGTGACAGCGCGAGCGGTACGTCCGCGATCGCCGATAATGGCGGAATTTCGGTCTCGAGCACCTGGTACATCAGCTGACCCGAGTTGTCGGCGTCGAACATCTTGCGGCCCGAGATCGCCTCCCAGAGACAAATGCCGGCCGCGAAAATGTCGACTCGGCGATCCAATGGTCGGCCGAGCAATTGTTCGGGCGCCATGTAGCCGAGCTTGCCCTTGAGCTGCCCAGTCTGCGTTTCCTGCAAACGCCCCGCAGCCTTGGCGATGCCGAAATCCAGCACGCGAGCTACGCCGTCGACGCCGACCATGATGTTCTGCGGAGACACGTCGCGGTGAATCAGATTGAGCGGCCCGCCGTGCTCGTCGCTGGCTTCGTGCGCAGCATGCAAACCGGCAAGCACGTCGCACAAGATGTGGACGGCGAATGCCGGCGCGAGCCGCTCACCGCGGACGCGCGTCGCGCGGAGCAGCGCGGACAGTGATTCCCCGTGCACGTACTCCATCACCAAGAAGGCCTCGCCGCCGCTGGCGATGACGTCGAACGTGGCCACGACGTTCGGGTGCTGTACGCGTCCACTCAGCCGGGCCTCGTCTAAAAACATGGCCACGAAGTCGGGGTTGCGCGCCGCGCTCTCGTGCATCTGCTTGATGGCGACGATCTTCGAAAACCCCACGGGCCCGACGAGTCGCCCGAGGTGCACGGTCGCCATGCCGCCCTGCGCAATCTGATCGAAGAGTGCGTAGCGGCCGAGCTGTGTCGGCTGCCTTCTCCGACTCTCGAGCGCTGCAGCCATTGTTCCTGACTCTACCATTCGGAATAGGAATCATCCTTTTTCGCGTGAAATCCCCGTGATACACCAAGGGCTGTGCGTTCTGCCTTCCCCTTTCGTTCAACTTCATTGCGCTCTTGCGCGTCGGTTGGATTCCGGTGGCAGAAGACAATTTTGGGCTGTGTCGCATTCGGCGCGTTGCTTTTTTTGACGCGTGTGGCACCCGCCGCTGAAAATAGCCCCGCTCAAGCTGCCTACGAACAGGGCGTCGATGCCTTTCGCGCGGGAGACTTTTCAACCGCGTGTCGGCTGCTTGCCGACAGTTACCGCCTCGAGCCACTGCCCGGTGTGCTCTTCACCTGGGCGACGTGCGAGCTGCGCGCCGAGCGCTTGGCTAGCGCAGCCACGCACTATGCCGATTTCTTGAACGCGGTGGCGGCTTTGTCGCCCACCGAGCGAGCCGCGCAAGAGGAACGCCGTCGTTCTGCGCAGCGCGAACGCGCCCGCATCCTGCCGGAGTTGCCGTACCTCACCGTCGTGGTTTCGGCGAGCGTTCAGCACTCCTCCAGCGTGCTGCGGGACGGGCTGCCGCTGCTCCCGAGCCTGCAAGGCACGGAAGTACCGGTCGATCCGGGCGAGCACGTGATCGTATTCGTCGGGCCGGACGGCGCGCGCACCGAGCAACGGGTCGTGTTGGCGAAGGGCGAGCACAAGACCGTCGTGCTCGGCTTTGCCAATGCCCGTGAAGCGGCGCGTGCTGCCACACCGAGCGTGGCCGCGCCGCCGAGCGCAAGCGCGCACCAGACTTCGCCGTGGGTGTACATAAGCGGCGGCGTCGGCGTGGCCGGCATTCTGACGGGCTCGATTGCCGGTTTTATGGCGCTGCGCGACAAGAGCACCGTCGACGGCAATTGCAACGGCTCTGCATGTCGCAACGAGAGCGGTAAGGCCGCCGCGGACGCCGCCCAGACCGAGGCTACCGTCAGTACCGTCGGCTTTGGCGTGGGGCTCGCGGGGCTGGTAAGCTCAGTCATTATCTATCTTACCGATACGCCGCACGTTGAAGCTCGAGTCGCACAGCCGAGGCGCTGGTCGGTGGTGGCGATCTCGCCTACAGCCGTCGGCGTGGTGGGTGCGTTTTGATGCGCGCGCCTGGACTGTGCTTGATGCTGCTGGCCCTCGGCGGCTGCGGGCGTGTGATCGGCCTGAGTGACGACTACTACGTGATCGCCGGCACCACCGCAGCAGGCGGCGCTGGCGCGTCGAGCGCAAGCGCCGGAGCGGGCGGGACAAGTGACGCGGACGCTGGGCTCTTGGCTGGCAGCGGCGGCGCGAGCGGCGAATCGGCGTTGACGGTTCCCCCGGGCAAGCTCGTGTTCGAGCGCTACACGACGTACGACGCCGGCGACAGCCAAATGTACGTGGTCACGTTTCCCGGTGGCACCATCGGCCCCGAGCTCGGCGTGACCTATGGATTGTGCACTCCTCTCAACGGCATTTTTAGTCCGGATGGGACGCACATGGTTCTGGGCGCGACGATTCGCGGTGACGGGCCGTGTCCGGTGCTCGACCGCACGCAACTCGAGCTGTTCATCCTCGATCTGCAGAACCCTGGGCAGAAGCAGCGCATTACGAACAACATGGTGCCGGATGAAGACGCGCAGTATTCACCAGCTGGCGACTATGTCTTGTTCAAGCACAACGGCAACCTGGCGCGTTGGGTGACTGGGTCGGCGGGCTTCGACGAAACGTGCGCGGATCCAGCGGGCTCGTTCTGTTTCAATCACGCCTACGCGGCGGCGAACGACACCGAGCAGTCCAAGCCCGTCACGGATGGCAACGGGTTGGTTTGCTATGGCTGGGGCAATTCCGGAGACGTCACCGCCGACATCTTCTGCTTCCAGATGGCGGATGGCCTTGCGGGCAAGGACATTACTGATCCATCGGTGCGCATGCCAGCCATCGTGCACACGGATTTGTCCGACGCGCGACCGACGATCGCGCCCCCGTATTTGTACTTCACGCGCTGGCGCGCGCCGAGCTCACACGTCAACGAGATCGGGCGCACGCTCTTGAGCGACATCACTGGCCCCGAGACAATCGGCGCATTCTGCACCGACCCTGGCGTGGGCTATGAGGACGCATTCAGCTTGGACGGCGCCGACTTGGTCGTGTTCTCGTCGAACGCCAATGGGCTCGGAAAGGGCGACCTTTTCATCGGTAATTTCTCGCAACCCATGCCGGCAGACTTGAATGACTTCGCGCCCGGTGTGAACACGGTGAATGACGAGCTCGGCGCCGCCTTCTGGCGCGCGCCGTGACTCACTCGGCTGCGTTTTGCTGCGCGAGCTCGACCAGCTGTCGCAGCGTGCGTCGTAGACGATCGAAGTCGAATGGTTTTTCGAACGTAAGGTTCAGGCACGTCGCCAAGAACTGACGCGCGCGCTCCATCGACACGCCACCCGTCATGAACACCATGCGCTGTTCCAGGCCTGGGTATTCGTGCCGAATCCTCTCGTAGAG
>DATHOI010000901.1:0-3337 GCA_035485095.1 Polyangiaceae bacterium
GCTCGCACGGTAGCCCACATCGAAATCGTTCACAAGCTGCGCCCTATTTGACGGCGAGATTACGCCAAGCTCGTCCGTGGCGGGTGCTGCAACCGCGCCACGGTAGGCTGCATTTGAAGCGTCACCACACGAGTGAGGCACGGGGTCGCGCCGTCAACCGTGTTGCGGGAATAAGCCCATGCGGCAAACCGCCTCCACCCCAAAGCGAGCGTATCCCGATCCACACGTGCCCAGCCATGGCCGTTAGCCCGATTCAGGCGCTAGTCGACGGCGCGAGCCTGCGCGAATTGACGCCCGCGCTGACTCTTCACGGCCAAGAAATTCGGTGCTTCCCAGCGCCGGTACCGCGGAGCTTCGAGATTGGACGTGAGGCGAACGCTGCCGCCTCGCAGGGCAGGCTGCAACACTTGATACCCGTGATTGCGAAGAATCCCAGCGTCGCGAGCGATCTCGAACGACTCGAAGAGAATGCTTGGAGCGTCGACTCGATCCAGCATCGCTGTCGCACCGCGAAACACTTCCGGCTCGCCGCCTTCGACGTCGACTTTGATCAGAGCCGGAGGCGGGTCCGACAATTCCGCGAGTTCGTCGAGCCGTACCGCACGCACCTCGACGCCAGCGTCTCCGCCGTTCATGTCAACATAAGCCAAGCCATCGTTTCCCGTGTCTCGGGATTCAATCAAACGGACGACGCCCGACTGCCCAGTGACGGCTTCGGGACGCACCCTGACTTGGGTCATGTTGTTCAGAGCTATGTTGCGCTCCAGCCGAGCACGAATGCGCGCACTCGGCTCGAAGGCGTAGACCGCACCGGAGTGACCGACGATGGCTCCTGCGATGACCGAGTAGTATCCGATGTTCGCACCGACATCGACGAAGACGTCGCCTGGTCTCAAATATTCGCGGACGAGGTTGCTCACGGCGAACTCGTAGACGCCACAATGCGCAATCGGCATGCCGATCACGTCACCGGGAACGACCTCGAGCATGAGCCGATCCGGCTCGATAGTAGTAATAAACGGTCGCTTGGGCCACGCGGGATCGACGCGGGTATTCACCCAGGCCGCAAGCCGCCGCCAGAGCGTGCCACTCACGTCTGCCCAAAGTTCTGGTTTTGCGGCCGGCAAATTGTCCGCGACAAGTTGCTTGATGGAAAACATTCCCGAGGAGCGTAGGCGATGTTCTCGCTGTTAGCCAGGTGGTCAGGCGCCGTCGGCGTAAACTCGAAGCAGCTCGGGGGCCAGGCGCGAACGACCGAAGCCTGCCACGGCGTGCTCGCGAGCTGAGCGCCCAAGACGCGCGCGCACACCTGGCTCGAGATCGCGCATCATGGTCAGGGCCAACTCTGCGGCGTTGCCTGGCTCGAAGCCGAACGCATTTTCGCCTTCATCGAAGAGCTCGGCGGCCCCGCCCGCGCGCGCAACGATCACGGGGCGTGCGCAGGCCATGGCTTCTACGATTGTGCGGCCGAACGGCTCGGGTTGGGTGCTCGCGTGCACGACGACATTCAAGGCTCGGTACACGCGAGCAATGTCGTCTTGAAAGGGAACGAGCCCGAAGCGCGACTCGATACCCGCTGAACGAGCGTGCTCGAGGAGCTCGGGGGCCTGGACTTGGGAACCGCGTGTTTTGTAGATTGGCCCACCCACTACGTAGAACCGCAAGGGCAACTCGGGGCGAGCGTTGCACACCTGCCCCGCCGCCTCGATGAAGAGTCGATGCCCTTTCCAGCGCGCATAGGTAGCGACCAAACCGAAAGTGGTCGTCTCCTGTACTGGGGGTTCGAGATCCGCGAGGCCCGCGAGCCAATCCGGCTCGGCCACGCCCTCACGGAAGTAGTCCGTATCGACGACGTTATAGACTGCGTGCACGTTGGCTTCGGGCGCGATACGCGCGAAGTCTTGCGCGACTGCCCGCGAATTGGCGATGAAGACAGCCCGTCGTCGAATTCGCGAAAGCGCGGGCAACAGCCATTTCGAAGCCCGACGCGTGCCGATGAAATCGTGGAGATGAATCACCAGACGCGCCCGAACCGGACTGACGAGGCCGGCGAGTAGGTGGGCCTTCATCCCGTTGCTGTGGACCACGTCGGGCTGCGGGGCAGCAATGGCCTCACGAAGGCGGGCAAGGAAGCGCATGACGCCGGGAGCAGCTGAAACAAGACCGAGCAGCGCACCCCCTGACTCCGAGCCGGGTCCGCTCTCGCCCAGCTCCGATAGCTCGCGCGGGGCTTCAATGACTTGCGCCGTTGCGCCGAGCTCTCGGGCTTTTCCGAGCAGCGGCCCGTCGGCGAGCGCGACGACATCGACTTGCACTCCCCCGCTTCCCCGTAGCGCCGCGACGCAGTCGAGCAGGCATCGCTCAGCGCCACCCAGCTCCGCTGCCGGGCTAACGAACAAGACTCTCATGGCTTTTTATCTACATCGGAACACGACGCGTGCGCTCCGCAAGCACTACCCTTCGCGAACGAAGTGGGCCACCCCGGAGTCGTCGGACGACCTTGCATCGTGGTGGCATGCAAACCCAGCTCTCTGCAACTTCGCAAAAAGCGCGCGACTCGAACCGCCAGGGTGATACTCGAGCGCGATCCGGCGAAATCGTTGCAACGTTTCTTCGCCAGCCTCAGAGAACACTTCGTGTTCTCCCCCCTCTATGTCCATCTTCAACAAATCAGCGTCGACGAGCCCGGCGCTGTCCAAAAAGTGCGCGAGCGTCTTGGTCGCGACGGGGACGCCATTGCTCTCCGTGCTCGTCCCTCGCGATTGACTTGGTCCAACATCGGCCATGAAACGCGTCGAATCTTCCCCGGATAGTCCGATCGGATGAACGGTGACGCGTTGCTCGAGACCGTTCGTGCGAAGGGTCTCTCGTAGTCGGTCCTGAGTCGACGGAAAGGGTTCCAAGGCGTGAATGCTGGCGGCTGGAGCTTTTCGGGCGGCGTAGAGTGCGAACGTTCCGATATTGGCTCCCGCATCTACGATCGTCTTGCACCCGCCATCCACTTGGTACTCCGTCCGAAAGAAGATCACCCAGACAGTGACGAGGTCATGATAGGTCTGGACGAGTATCTGATCTCCATTACGGAAGTGGATCGTGAACGGATAGCTTGAGCGCTGGACGCCCAAGTAAGTCAAAGTGACGCGCCGCCATTCACCAATTTGGGCTGCACAAGCCAGGATCTCGGGGGCCCGTTTCCACTGCCTCAGGCCGCGCACAAGCCGAGCAGCCCGCGAGCGAATGGGGGTCGGGGCCAAGTTCATCATGGGCGCCAATCTAAGCGGACCTGCGCGCCTCGTCCAGTTGAGGGACTCGAATGACTGGTCGCACCCGGTCCACG
>DATHOI010000902.1:0-4496 GCA_035485095.1 Polyangiaceae bacterium
CGACCCGCCGAGCATCACGCTCACGCTCGGCTCTGCTACGAGCGTGAACACGGCGAGCTACACGCTCAAGGCTACACTGGTCGATGGCACGACTCATGACGTCGCGGCCGAGTCGCTCGAATTCGATCGTCCGGATATTGCGTCGTTCGTCGCCGGGCCGCCCGCGGTGCTGACCGCAACCGGCGCGGTTGCGGGTACGGGTGAGCTGCACGCGGTATTCGGCGGAATGGAAGCCAAGGCCGAGCTGATCGTCAACATCGTGGAGTCGACCGTTGCGGGCACCGTCGACCCCGCTGTCACGAACGCGCTTGCCCAAGCCCAGTTGCCTGCCGACGCTCAGCTCAGCACGCTCCTGTACCCGTACGACAAGACCGTATTCCCGCTCGGCCTCGCGTCGCCCTTGATGATGTGGACCGCGCCCAATGAAACTGGCGATGTCTACCGCGTCAGCCTGCAAGAAAAAGGCTACAGCTACGACTACTACTCGGCCGTGGCTGCCCCGGCGCAACTGCGCGTGCCGCAGGACGCTTGGGATCGCGTGACGGCTTCGAACACGGGCGATCCGCTGCAGCTCACGGTGTCGCGCTGGGACTCGGTGGCAGCCAAGGCGTTCACGTCGGTGACGGAGAGCTTCACTGTCGCGCCACAGAGCCTGCGCGGCGCCATCTACTATTGGACCGTGTCGCAACTAGGCGCCACGCGTGGCGTCGGCGCGATCACTCGGATTCAGCCCGGTACCGGCTCGGTCCCCGAGCAACTCGACAAGACCGGACGCTGCATGGGCTGCCACTCGGTAAGCGCGGACGGCTCGACGCTGGTCGCCACGATCGAGGATCCATCAGCGCCGACGGTCGCGCCTTACGCGCATCCTCAGAGTGGCAACGAGCGCGCTTGGGGCACCTTCGCGCTCCCGGCTGCGGCACCGGGCATATTGACGACGAAGGCCGGTGACGACACCGCGCTCACTCCGGACGGGAAATACGTCGTGTTCGGCGGTGCTTCCAACCCTACCCAACCGGGCTCGAAATACATCTCGCTCGCCGATACCGCGACGGGCACGGTCGTCGCTGCGAGCGGTCTGGACAACGTGCAGTTGACCACGGGCAACACCATCATGATGCCGTCGTTTTCCCCGGATGGCACCAAGCTCGCCCTGGTGGAGGCCAATGTGGCGTTGCCCTACGACAACGTGATCCCCGAGCCAGCCGTGCGCATCCTGTACCTCGACTTCAATCAGGCGACCCTCACGTTCGATGCCGCCAACGCACACGAGATCGTGAAAGCCACCGCACTGCCGGCTGGCAACCAAGAGTTTGGCTATCCGTCGTTCAGCCCAGATGGCAGCTACGTCGCGTACCACACCGGTCAGTTTGCAACGGGATGCCATGATGGTTGCATCGACAGCTCGCCCGATTCTGGCGACCTGTGGGTCAGCCCAACGGCGGGCGGCGCACCCGTGCGCCTCACGAACATCGATGATCCGCCGAACCCTGCCGATCACGCCACGCAGCGGGAGCCGACGTTCTGCCCGGTGACGCGCGGCGGCTATGCTTGGGTCGTCTTCACCAGCATGCGTGATTGGGGCAACGCCCATACCGGCCCCGTCATCAACGGCAAGCGGCGACTATGGGTAGCCGCCCTCGACACGACACTCGGCACGGTCGACCCGAGCCACCCCGCGTTTTACGTCGAAGGCCAAGGGGACACGCCGAACATGCGCGGTTTCTGGGCGCTCAATCAATGCATCGCGACGCCCAAGGCAGGGGCCACCGGTCCCGCGTGCAGCAACGGCTTCGAGTGTTGCTCGGGTTTCTGCGTCAATGGCCAATGCGCGGACAAATCCACGTTGGCCTGCGCCGGTGTGGGCGAAGCCTGTTCTGCCGCGGGAGATTGCTGCAATCAGAGCGCCACCAATTGCGTCGATATGGTCTGCAAAGTGAATGACATTCCGAAGTGACGTGGGCGCCGCGCGGCAAAGTGCGCCGTAAGCCGTGGCAGATAGCGTCGCGCGTCTCCGAATCGGCCTAGCGCGCGCCTGCGACCGACGCTGCGTTCGTCGCAGGTCATCGGTCTTCACTGATCGCGTAACAGCGGCGCTTGTCGGTCCTTAGCCTACAGCGCAGCTCGCCGTTCGACGTTGTCCTGCTCGTGGAAGCAAGTAGACTTTGTGCAACGGAATATCGAACCAGGACGTACGATGCACAATCGAACGGCGACCGATTCAGACGTCCGCATCAGGCATCATCACGCGGGCTTCATGATCTCTTTGATCATCGGTCTAGTGGCGTGCGGCGGCTCGAACAACGACAGCAAAGTCGTGGGCGGCAGCGGGAACGGAGCTAACAGCGAAGGCGGCTCGGTGAGCTTGCAGATTCCGAGTGGCGGCAGCGCCGGCAACAACGCGCAAAGCGCGGGCGGGAGCGGCTCCTCGCCGAGCGGTACGCTGCCGCCCGGGTTCACGGCGACCGAGCTCGGTGGATTCAAACTTGGCGATCAGATCTCAGCCGCTGGCGCTGCGTCGGGCAGCGGCGGCTCGGGCGGTGATCAAACGAGTGACGGCGGAAGCGGCCTGAGCAGCGGCTGCGGAACGACGATCTTGGGCGTGATCCGCGACTTCAAAGCGGATGGCACGACCTTCGAGGGGCCAATCGGCGACGACCGCGGCGTGGTTCTCCCGATGCTCGGTAGCGACCACAAGCCCGTCTACGCGCACAGCGGTGCAACGGCCACGATCGCCGGGCCGACTATCTTCAATGAGTTCTATCGCGATACCCCAGGGGTAAATATCCCGTTCGAGCTTTTTGTGTTCTTTGCGCCGAACAACGGAGTCACGAGCTTTCAAAGCAACGCCTTCTTCCCGCTGGATGGTAAGGGCTGGGGCGACGACGGCATGGACGCAAGCGGCAATCCGCACAACTTCCATTTCACGACCGAGATTCACACGCAGTTCATCTACAATGGCGGGGAAACGTTCAATTTCACCGGGGACGACGACGTGTGGGTCTTCATCAACAACCAATTGGTGATCGACCTGGGCGGCGTTCACGGCGCAGAGAACGCTTCGGTGAACATAGATGGTGAAGCCGCCATGCTCAATCTGAGCAAGGGCAGCATCTATCCCTTCGACATGTTTTACAACGAACGCCACACGGTCGCGTCGGACTTCCGTGCCGACACGGATCTCGCGTTCGTCGATTGCGGGACAATCGTTCCCGAACCACCGGTGAAGTAGAACCGAAGGGCGTCTGCGGCGACGCGCGGAGTCGCGAGCACGTCTCCCGGGGCTCGTGGTCAGCGGTCGATGACGGCCGTGTTCCCGGCGTCGTGACGCTCGCCGATGGCCGGCGTCAGTACAAACTTTAGATTGGGTTGTCAGTGGTCGTGAGCACGAGCGGCGGCGCCCGGAGTTCGGTCGACGCTACTCGCAGGCCCCCGCTGTGCACGTCATGCCGTATGGACATTGCGCGCCAGCGACGCATTTCAGTTGGCAGAGCGAGGCAGTGTCCGAGCACGACTCGGGGCCACAAGATAAACCGACGCAAGCGACGCTGACTCCTGGCCAGGTCAACTTGGGACATGGCACCCCGCCAATCGGCGAAGAGCACGCTGGCGGAGTGCAATGATTGTTGAAGCAGCTGTTGCCGCTGCCGCAGTCCGCGTCCGCCGTACACGGAGCAAAGAGAGGAACGGCCGGACACTCTTTGCCGGCGATGACATCACATTCGGAGTTGGCGGCCGCATAGCAGCCTTGGACGCCATCACACGGCCGTACGCTGCACGTGCCCGTGGCGCATGAGGTCGTGCAGGCCGCACAAGTGATTTTTGGACACGCACCGCAGTCCGCGCTGCACGTCGTGCAAGTCTCGGACGCCTGGCAAATCTTGTCGCCACAGACGGGAGTTTGCACGGGCATGGAGCAGCTCGACACGCCGTCCCCGGTGTAGCCGTCGTCACACACGCAATCATATTGGAGCCCGTTGGGGATACACGTTGCGTGGGCCGCGCACTTCACCAACCCATCGCTGCAATCATGGGGCTCGACCGGGGCAGCGCCTCCCGCGAGGCCTGCTGTACCAGCCGGGGCCGAGCCACCTTCGCTCGATGCGCCGCCTTGGGCCGTTGAACCGCCGCTCGCTCGCTGGGCTTCGGTCGGCGCTGTTGAAGACGAACAGCTCGCGCACAGTATCGCGAGCGCGAACAGTGAGCCAAACCTGGTGCACGAAGCGACGACCTGCAAAGCGACCTCGATCCTGCTGTCACTTGGGCGGCGGTGGCGCGATCAATTGCAAATCGAGGCCACCTGGATATGCGTAGCTCGTATAACTCCCATAGCCGATGATCTGAAGCCCAACGGGCTTATCAGAAACCAACGAATGCGCCCCGCCGCTGCCAACTCCGAGATGCACGCGTGCGATACCGAAACTCGAACCGCCAACCGGCTTCGGCGTCGCGGGCAGCGCGAGACCATCCAAGGTCACCTTCGCGTCGAGCGGCAT
>DATHOI010000903.1:0-9288 GCA_035485095.1 Polyangiaceae bacterium
GTGCGCTCGGCTGCGGCGCTGGCAGGCGCGGGCGCGGGCGCGGGCGCTCTCGGGGGCGGGTTAGACGGTGGAGCCGTGGGTCGGTCCGAACGACGGTAAGGACCGTCGGGCCGACTCCCGGGTCGACTGCGCGCTTCTGCCGCCTCCGTGCCTCCTGCGCTGACCGGCGTGTACATGTGGCCCTGTTGTTGATAGACGCAAATTCTGTTCCCGCCATCGCGCTTGGCCGCGTGTAGCGCCGCGTCGGCTCCGCGCAATAGAGCGTCTTTGGTCCGCACGTCGCGCGAAGGAAACAGGGCGACGCCCAAAGACAGGGCCACGGGCAAGGGCGACCGCTGCTCGCCCCCAGCGACGCGCTGCTGCGCATCGTGAAAAATGCGCTCCGCAACGGTGACCGAGCCCGCAAAATGGGTGCTAGGCAAAACCACCAAAAATTCATCGCCTCCGAAGCGGGCCACTACATCGACCTCGCGCACCGATCGCCGGATGGTATCAGCCACGAAACGCACGACGCGATCCCCCGCCTCACGGCCGCCAGCGTCGTTGTGCGCCTGAAGTCGATCGATGTCGATGACCAAGCAGGCCAATGGGTCATGGTAGCGTTCTGCGCGCTTGAACTCCTCACTGAGTCGCGTGTGCAGATAGCGATAGTTGTACAGCCCGGTCAGGTCGTCGTGCAGGCTGAGTTGCTCGAGGCGAGCACGTGCTTCGACGACGTGATCGTGAAGCCGCTTGATGCGCAGCATGGCTTCCACGCGCGCGATCAACTCATCCTTGTCGAAGGGCTTGCACACGTAGTCATCGGCGCCGATTTTCAGGCCTTCGACACGGCTGGCGCTATCGGTCTTCACCGTCACGAGCACGACCGGCAGAAAGCTGTCGCTGGTCATGCCCTTGAGCAGCCGGCAGGCCTCGAGCCCGGACAGGCGTGGCATCAAGATGTCGAGCAAGACCAGATCCACGCCGCCCCTGCCGACTCGCTCGACCGCAGCCTGACCGTCGGCCACGACCTCGACCAAATAGCCTTGCTCGCGCAGCATTCCGGCCAAGAGCTCGCGCGTGATGCGGTCGTCCTCTGCCACGACGATGGTCGACCCGTGCAGTGACCGGGGCACAGATGTAGAGGAGCTCGGCGGTTCACTCTCCGGCACGATGCCAAGGAGGTTACTAGAATCGACCCCAGGCGGCGACTCTCCGACCGAAAAGAGGGCTAAGCGGCCGTACAGCGCTCGCCAGCGCGACTCAGGGCGCTAGATCGAACCCCGCCCAGGCGTCGAAACCCTCTCGCCCGACCCGGTGGCCCACGAAGCTCGAGACCGAAAGACAGCCGCAGGGATGTCGATAGCCGAAGCCTCCCCACGCGCCGAGCACCGTTCGTTCATCGAGATCATAGTCGAGCGCGCCGGTCGTCGAAAACGCCCGCGACCAAGGAATCGTCAGCTCCGAGCCGACACTCCAACCGTCGCGGTCGAGGAACGGTCGTGCTGGGTCGAACCAGGTGTCGTCGAACAGCACGCGAGCTTCCGCGGGTGAGCCGTGGCTCGCGCCGTCAGCGTGGAGCAGGAGATGCAGAGCGTCGGTCGCACCCAAGCGCAAGCGAGACAGTGAAATCATGGCCGGCTCTTGACCGAGTAGCGCGAATGACTGAGAGGCACCGAGAAAGTGGGCGTCAGCCGTGGTGCGAGTCATGGCCACGAACGCGGCGTCCGCAGGACTTGCCCCTGCGCGCTCGATTGCCCCAGCGCGCAACGTGAACGAGGCGGCTCGCCGAGTCGCGCGTTCGCCAAGCGAGGTGTCGACACCGCTTGCGACGAGTACCGTGCGCGTAGCGTTCGCCTCTACACCGCGTGGCTCAGCCTCGACCAAGCCTCTTGCCACGAGCACCGGTTCGATGAAATGCGAAATCGAGCCAAAATTGCGCAACAATGGCAACCCAACGCGCGCCTGCAAGCCGCCCCGCAGCAAACCGTCCGTGCGCAATTCGCCGACCTGCAGATCGCCGGACTCCGCGCCCACGACGCCGATCCCGAACGGGCCAGGGCGTGCGTTCGCGCTCAAGGTCGCGCGCTCGGTCAAGGCGGTTTGGCTGTGGTTGCCGGCCATCACCGTGGTGCGTGCGCTGCCAAACGCATCGTACGTCGCGTTCTCGCCCAAGGCACGCGCCGACCCCAGGTACAGCTCCGGACCGGCGGCGCCGAAATCTCGCAACGCGCCGGCGCGTGGCGCGTCAGCGCGCACGCCGAAACCGAGCGCAAATTCGTCGACGTGCGAGACACTGACGCGAGCTCGATCCGTGCGCCGCGCTGCCACGTCGAGCACCGAGGATTCGACTGGCGCGCGGGCACCTCGCAGCGCGTCGACGCGGTAAGCAAACGTGGCGTCCGAGAGCTCGGCGCTGCCGTGTGCGTCGACTTCGAGCGCGGAACGCTGGACGTGATCCCAAGCAACACGCGACGAGCTGCTCTCGGTGTCCAGCTCGCCCTCGAGGCGCGCGCCATGAAGCAAGTAGGCTCCAGCGCCGAGAGTCAGGCTCTTCGTGACCCGCCCGTCCGCTGTCTCCAGCGGTAGGTAAACACCGTCCCGCAACAGGAAACCATCCGCGCCGCGGTACGACAAGCTCGGGAAAGTCAGACCGACGCGCGTGGGCGCGCGCAGCCACAATCCAGGCAACCAGAATACGGGCACGCCCAGCACGTCCAAGCTAGTGCTACCGAACAGGGCGTCAGTCGGTGGCGCGAGCAGTGCCTGATTGACGCGCAACTTCACGGGCGGGTCGTCGCACGTGCAGAAGGCCAGGTCGGCCGAGCCTTCTAGCTCGACGCCACGCGGCCCCCGTTGCAACTCGAGGTGGGGACTCTTGAGCAGATAGCGCTGCGCCTGCACGCGCACATCGCCATCGAGCTTGAGCGAGCCTAGCTCACCATCGACCTCCACGCGGTCAGCGGAGAACTCGACGCGATACTCACGCGTGGCGCGCGGCTCCGCCTCCGCAGCGCGCAGCTTGGGCTCGAGGCTCACGGCTCCGAGGAACGCGCACAGTGAGCGTAGCCTGAGGGATGTGCGCCGGCAGTGCACGATCAGGGAGTGTGCGAGCCGTTCGCCGCGTCGGCGCTCTGGCGAGTTCCGTGTGAAAGCGAGCTATACAAATGATCGAGCCCAATGTTGAGGGTTGCGTAAAAGCGCGCGTCTGGGCTGTAAAACACGCTCCGGCGACGTCCATCTGGGCCAAGCTGGGCGGTCAAATTCGCGTACCCGAGCGAGAGCCCGAGCGTGTCGGTCAGCGTGATCCAAAAGTCAGTCTGGAAAAATGTGAGTACCGAGCGCGTCTGAGGATCAGGGACACCAGTGGCTTCGGCGCAGCCGGTGAGCACGACGCCGCACACCTCGACGTCATGATTCACCGGATACTTCCAAGCCGGACGAATCTCGAGCGCGGTCGTCCAGAGCACGTCACGGTGAATATGGAGCAGTGTTGCCGCCCCGAAAACCGCGGCCTGCTGCGCGAAGGATGCGCCGCCAAGCTGATCAGAGATGACGGATCGCCCGTCCGGGTCGAGCCGAATGCGTTCGAGGCCGGAGTTCGTCGGCACTTCCGTTCGGGTGAACAGGTAGTTGTATTCTGCTTTGACCACGAGCTCCACGTTCGGCAAGAACGTCGCGCTGCGGCCCTCCAGCGACACGTCCTCGCGCAAGCCCACGCGCGCGCCCAAACCCAGCAGCTTTCCGCTATCGTAGCTGACGCGCGAGGTTGGCAGCGTGAAGCGCGGCACGCGAATCGCAAGCTCGGTCAGATCATCCGCGCTCTCGCGCAGCTTGTAGCTGAATGCGCCATACAGCTCGAAATCGGTGGCCGACCATTCTCCCTCTTCAGTGGTCGTGTCGCTGTTCGTGCGTTCGCTGACGATGCCGAGATCCGCGCGCGCGCTCAGCGTCATCTGGCTATTGTCGATGAAGTAGTAGCGAGGGCGGATGCCGAACGTGAGCTCGTAGAACGGGTCGGAGCTCTGGTAACTCTGCCCGATGCCGACGGTGCTCGTCGTGAGCGCGTTGTCCCAATACAGGTAGGTGTCGTGCCAGGGCAGGTTCGTCTGCTGCACGCCCGGGGCAACGGTCCTTCCTAAAGGGATGTCCACCGGTCCGCTAGCCGACGCTTCCGGCGGTTCAGCGTGCGCGGGGCGGGTTACCACGGCAACGGCGCAGAGCAGCGCCGCTCGCAAGCGCCCGAAATTCGTCAAAGCCGCCACGCGAACTGTGGGGGACATTACTCTCGTCGCTTTTTTTTCGCTAGGATGGGCCCCCATGCCCGCGCCCCTCCCCGCGACCGAAATCACTGCCCTACTTGGTCGGGGTACTCATTTCGAGGGTAAATTGTCATTCGAGGGTCGGGTCCGGATCGACGGCAGCTTTCGCGGCGAAATCCGCAGTCAAGACACGTTGGTGATCGGGGACGGCGCCGAGGTCGTGGCCGAAATCGAGGTCGCAACCGTGATCATCAAGGGCGGCACGGTGCAAGGCAACGTCCGCGCGGCGCGCGCCATCGAGTTGTACGTACCGGCGCGCGTCTCTGGAACACTGCACTCCCCCGAGATTTTCATGGATAAGGGCGTGCAGTTCTCGGGCACCTGCACGATGGCTCCGCTAGAAGACGCTCCGTAAACAATTGTACGCATTGTGTGGTGATTTTGCGCCACTCGTAGCGTGTAGAGCACGCGAGATCGTTCCGGTGCCATTTCGATTGGCCGGATCGAGCGGAAGCGGTCACTATTCCAGCGTTTCGAAACGCGCGCGGGGCACGGCACGCGCCCTGCAGTGAGTCCTGGTCTGCTCACTGAGCCCGCAAGCCGCGAGGCAATTCGCCAACTCCTCGCGGAACTTTCAGAGACAACTCGCAGTAGAACAAGTGAGCGATTCGAAGGTCGAAATGAACTCTCAAGAATCCCGTGGTTTTTTGCTTTCGCTGCGCAACTCGGCACGCGCGAGCGCACTGACACTCGCGGCTTGTATGCTGTTCAGCAGCGTGACGGTGGCGGCCGCTCCAGCGCCGGGGCCGGAGCTTCAGAAGTGGCATCAGATCGACCGCTTCGACGTGAAGACGCCCTGGGCGGAGATGAGCGCGGGCGCGGCGCGTGGGAACGTGGACGCGCCCGTCGATGTCGTGCGCTCCGTCGTGCTCGATTTCAAGAACTACGCGAGCTTCATTTCGCGCTTCGAAAAGGCGCGCATCGTCGGCAAATCCGGCGACAAGACGGACGTGTACCTGCAGGTGCCGATCTTGAAGGGCGCCGCGAAGGTCTGGGCCATCCTTCGCTTCGAGCCGCCGAAGCAGGTCGACGGCAAGGAAGTGGTGGAAGGCCACATGATCAAGGGCAACGTGAAGCGCCTCGATGCAACGTGGCGCCTGAAGAAGCTAGACGACGTGAGCACGCAAGTCGTGCTCGAGCTGCTGATCGTGCCCGACATGCCCGTCCCTGACGCGTTGGTCGTGCCCGAGGTTCGCTTCGCCGCGTTCAAGGCCGTCGAGGGGTCGCGCGACGAAGCCGAGAAGCGCAAGCCTCACTGACATTGAATGTCCGTGCGCGCTGAGCCCGCGCCTTGACGGAGCTGGCGAGCGCGGGTACGCGAGCAGAGTAGTGACCAGCGCGGAAGACCCGTCGGAGCTCGTGCTGGTTCCGAGCGAACGGCACGCGGAGGTCGAAGCGGCGCGCGGTGCACGCGCCATCACCCTGCGCGAGCTCAGCCAGCGTCTTGCCGAAGCAGCGGCGCCCGAGCGGCGCGCGATATCGGTCGACACGACGCGTCTGCTGACGCGGCGCGTACTGCGCGGGCGACCAGCAGCGCTCGCTGTGGCAGTGGACCAGGCGCTCGGGCAGCTGCGCCGCGCAGGCACGCGCCCGCAAGATCTTGCAGGGGTTGGTGGTCCGCGCGGCACGCTCTTGCAGCAAGCACTCGAGCAAACCGACGAGCGCATGACAGAGCTCGGCTTACGCGACGAGCGAGCCAGCGCTTGGGTCGCAGCGCGCGCGCCTGAGAGTATTTCGATTCGCGAGCTCGACGGAGTAACGAGCGCGCGAGTGCGCGGCATGTCGCAACTGGACAACGGCGAGCTGACGCTGCTCGAGGCGTTGCACCGCAGGTTTCGCGCGGCGGGTGGACGCGGCATCGTGATTGAGCTGCCCGGAGTCAACGGCGCTGTCGGCACGCTGCTACGTGACGCCGTGAACGCGGTGTCCAATCGACTCGAGCAACGCTGGGCTACCGAGAATGATCATCCAGAAATCGAGTTCGTGGACGCCCGCTCCTTCACGCGACCGCCGACGGTGATCCGCGCGGCACACGAAGCGAGTGAAGCACGTGCGGTGGCGCGTGCAGTGCTGGACGCCCTAGCGCGGGGAGCGGCGCTCGATCGCGTCGCAATCGTCCCCTTGGATGCCGCCGAAGCGTTCCTGGAGCCGTTGCGTGCCGAGCTCGACGCCGCTCGTCTGCCATTCAGTGAACCGTGGGGGCGTCCGCTCAGCGCGGCTCCGGAAGCTCACGCGGCCTTGGAGCTGATGCGTCTAGCGCAAGGTCCCGTGGTGCGTGACGCGCTCGTCGACGTGCTACGCGTTCCGGATCTCAAGCTCGATTGCCTGGGCGGGCCGGACCTGAGGCGCGGGCATTTCGTGCAGCTTCTGGCACGCCTACCCGTGCGGGTCGATCGCACTGGCAAAGACTTACTTGCCGCCATCGAAGCACGTCGCGCACGCACCGAGCCCGATGACGCACCGGCTCTCGAAGCGCTCGCCATCACCCATCAAGTCCTATCAGCTCTGTTTGCGCGCTTCGAACGACTCAGGACGAGAAGCTCTCGACGCGAGTTCAAAGAGGGTTGGCGTGAGCTATTTTCCGAGCTTGGACTGCTCGCCGCCTCGCGCCGAGGTCTCCAGCAAGCCATTTTCTACGCTCAAAGCTCGGACAGTGCGCCGTTGGCAACGCTGGGACAAAATGCGAGCGCGGGGCGCGCCATCGATCTGGCCTTGGAGCGCGTCGTAGAGGCCGCAGCGCTCTTGGGCGCAGCCGAAGAAACCCTCGATTTATCGGAGTTTTTTGAAGAATTTGCGAGCGCTCTTGGCTCGGTCGGGACGAGCCTGGGCGTGCGACGCGCAGGCGCGCTGCGCATCGCGCGAGCAGAAGACGTTGCTGGGCTCGATTGGGACGCTTTGCTGATTTGTCGGGCGGCATCCTCGACGCTGGATTGGCAAGGCTCGGGTTCCGACGCCGTCCTCGATGCCGATCTGATCGAGCGCTTGCCGCGACACGCGCGTCCGCTCGATGCAGCGGATCGCGCGCTGTTCACCCGTCTCGCCTTGGCGAGCTCACTGTCCGCGACCGAGCACGTCGTCCTCACTTGGGCGAGGCGAGACGCCCGTGGCGGCACCGGTGCGAGTCGCCTGGTCATGAACTTGAGCAGCGGGGACACTCGAGATGAACCTGCCTCGCCGCTGGCACCGAATGCGCGGCGAGTTCTGCCCGCCGCCTCAGCCAGCGCCGAAACCCGAGCGCGTGCGGACACCGAGCTGCGTCGCCACGATTTCTACGGCGACCCTGATAAAGAGCTCGATTTTCACAATGGTCTGGCGGGGTCACTCGCTCAATTGGTCGGAGGCGACGCGCTCAGGCCAATCGCTCTGACCCAGCTCGAGCGCTACGCTCGCTGCGCCTTTCTTGGCTTCGCTGGAATAGTGCTGCGCGCATCGCGTGACGACACCGTGGGCGACGGACTCAGCGCTCGGGAGCGCGGCACGTTGATTCACGAAGCGCTCGCCGTGGCGCTGTCTGGCACGCGCGCAAGCTTCGGATCGCGCGACCTCGGCGAGCTAGAGCGCGAGGCCTTGGATCGCGCCGAGGCTTTTCTGCGCGCGCACGCCAGCAGCAACCTGCGCGGAGCTGCGCTCGGCGCAGCGCTCGAAGACGTAGCCGCACTGTTGCGCTGGTCCTTTGCCAACAGTGACGGAGTTTGGTTCGCCGAAGCCGAACGAGCATTCGGAAGCGGCGCCGAGTGGGGCGCGTTGCCGGTCGGCGAGCATTTCGTGTCCGGGCGCATCGACCGCATCGACGCCAACAGTGACGGTAGCGTAGTCCGCATCGTCGACTACAAGACCGGCGCAGTACGCCTCACGGGTGAATACGGGGAGCAACTCTTACAACCGTGGCTATACGCCAAGAAAGTTGCGGAGGAATACGGCGCGCGCCGCGTCAGCTCGGGCTATCTGAGTCTGCAACGTAGAAAGCCTGAGTGGAAAGCAGCACTCGCCGAGGGCGACTCGGACGCACAGGCCATTTTACACAAGCTCGTCCGCGCGGAAGATCTGATTGTCGCGCTACGCGCTGGGAAAATACCGGCCAAGCCTGCACTGCCGGATTCGTGTACGCGCTGCGACGCGCGGGACATTTGTCGGAGGCCGCTGTCCGCCCCACACGAGGCGAGCGAATGAGCTCGACGCGCGATGGCGGCGCGCTGCCTGGACTCGAACGCAACGCCGTCATCGCGGCCAGCGCGGGCACTGGCAAGACGCAGCTCTTGACCGGGATTTACCTGGCTTTCGCGCTCGGGCTCAGCGAAGACGGCAAACAAATACCGACTGAACGCATCGTAGCTACTACTTTTTCGCGAGCCGCTGCGGCAGAAATCCGCGAGCGGCTCGAGTCGCGCTTGGCAACGCTCGCAAGCACTGAAACATGGACTGAAGACTCGCTTGCGGAACTGGTGAACACTCGTGGTTTATCTGGAACGGAGCTCAATGAGCGTGCACGTCGGGTTCTAGACGAGCTACCGCGCGCTACGATCGACACGCTGCATGGTCTTGCCACCAGCATTCTACGGCGGCACGCGTTGGAGCTCGGGCTTTCGCCGAGCTTCTCGATCCTGGACGAAGAGCAGGCCTTCACCGATGCAGAAATCACGATTGACGACGTGTTCAACGAAGCCATGTCGGGGCCTTTGGCCGGACCGGCTTCCCGATTCTTGGACGCATGCTTCGGCCTCGATCGCGCGCGAAACGAGATCACCGTCCTACTCGGCCGACTCGACGAAGAAGGCCTAGAGGCCGAAGCGCTCGCCACCGGCGATCACGTCGCGGACGCAAAAAAGCAGCTCGCGGCGCTCGCCGAAGTTTGTCAAAACATTCTGCGTAGTGAAACATGCGCCCTGACGGAGCCGGCGCGGAGCGCACTTACCGCACTCGATGCCGGAGACTTCAGCCGCTTGCGCTCGGCGCTCGTGGACTTCGCGGGCGTGCGTTCCACGAAGAG
>DATHOI010000904.1:0-2322 GCA_035485095.1 Polyangiaceae bacterium
GATCGAGCGCCGAGCTCAAAATGTTTCCGGTAAAATTTTGGCGCGCGCGAAAGTCGGTCCACATCAACCAGGGTGCGAGCTCGAAGTGCGCGCCGGTCTCGGTCACGGTGTCGAAATCCGCGCTGACGATCACGCGCGACGCCTGCACGCCTTGGTTGTCCGTGAAGAACGGATAGCGTCCGTAGAAGCCAACCTGCCCCGAATCGATGTCGGATTGACGGAGCACGCCGGGTATCTCGGAGCGCGCGCCATAAGCCGTAGCAAGCAAGCGCAGATGGCTTTGCGTGCCCAAATCCAAGCCATATTGCGCGTTCATCGTGCCGGACTCGGAGGCGCGCTGCGAGCCGAAACCGTCGCTCTTGCGCAGCGAAAAGGCTGCGAACGTCTGATCGTCGAAACCTTTGGGAGCCGCGACACCGACGACGCGCAGCTGATTGAACGAGCCGTAGCTCGCCTTGAGCTCGTTCGCGCGTTCGGTCACGCCCAGATCGAAATACGCGCTGCCGACGATCGCCGTGTCACCTTGGCGCGGATCATAGGGGCCTTCCAACACGCGAATGCTCCGGACCACCTCCGGTATGATGAAATTGGCGTCCGCGTAACCCTGACCTTGCACGTGCACTGGGCTATTGATGGGCACGTTGCCAACGCGCATCTCGATGCCGGAGCCGTGCTCGAGATCGAAGCCGCGCAAATAGACGTCATTGCCGAGCCCTTCGCCATCTTCATGATCGACGAAGAAGCCCGGCGCAGCGGAGAGCATTTCGCTGGTTTGTTGGTGCGGAGCGGCGTCGAGTAGCTCGCGCTTGATGCGAATGTCGCCGACTCCGCGCGGCGACGCCCAACTCTTGCCCTTCACCTCGATAGTGAGCGCGTAGTCCTCGTCTTGCTCGTCCAGCTCGGACGCCGCGAGCGGCGCTGCGGCGGATGGCGGGGTGGTCGGCGGCGCGGATGGCGCAGGCGCGCTCGGCACGACTGGGGACGGCGGAGCGGGGGTTGCGGGCGTTGCGGCAACGGCTGGATTCGGCGGCGCAGCCGGGGTCGGCGCGGGTGGGTGAAACACCACGACGTACTCGACGCGCGAGCGGAACGCGTGGCCGTCGCGCAGTGAGGGGTGAAACACGATGCCCCGAATGGCGTCGAGCGCCGACGCTTCGAACACGGGCGGCGCGTCCGCTGGCACGCGCGAAGCCACGACCGCGGATTCGACGAGGCCGGCCTCGTCGATCACCAGTGAAAGCACGACTTGCACCTCGATCGCTGGGGCATCCGTCGGGAACGACACCTGGACGGGCGCCGTAGGCTCCGCCACGACGACCTGAGCCTGCGCCGACCGCGCAGCGATCAAGAGCGCAAGGCTCACGGATAGCGCGCTGAGCGCCCCTGTCCGGCGGCCAAAAACGAACGTGTTTCGTGATCGAATCACATCAACACGAACTCACCGACGAGACCCGTGACGCCGCCGTCTGCGGCCACGGGCGAGTCCCCTGCCACCGTCGAGGTGAACTGGTAGGCGCCCTCGACCGCGGGAGTCGTAAACGACGTAGTCACGCTGTCACCCGGGGCAAGTGGCGGAATATTCGCGTTGCCGGGGAAACACGACATCTGCGGGCAGGTTGCGGGCAAGCCTGTCGGAATGCAGGCGAGCTGCAAGCTGTGCGGCCGAGTGCCAACGTTCGTGAGCGTGAGCGTCACGTTGCTCAGGTTCTGCACGGCGATGTTCGGCTCGGTCGAACCGCTATCCACCCCACCCACGGCAAATTCCGCGTCGCTCACGCTGAGCAGCACGACGTTATTTCCACCGACGACGCCGTCTTGGTCTCCCGGATTGCAGCTGTCGTCGGCGTCGCTCTCAGTGCTGCACGCGTTTGCCAGCAGCAGTCCGAAGAGCAAGAGGCGCTGGACGAGCTTGCACATGGCCGGAAGCTACAGCGTGTGGGTCCCGGCGCGTATCCGGCAAGTGTCGGACCTTGACCGCTTCGTGCTAGGTTTTGCCTGGAGTTTCGTGGCAAATCGAAAAGAATGGCCACTCGCAGCCTACGTGCTGTCGGGCGTTCTCGCTGGCGCAACGTACGTGGCCTTCGACCTCGTCTCGGAAGCCCGCCTCAAGGCCCACACGCTGACTGGCTTTCTGGCTGGCGCGCACTCGTTCGTCGATCACCTGATTCCGGTCTTGGCCGGCGGGTTGATCGGTCTGTCGGTGTACCACTTTCGTTTGCGCGAACGGTTGTCTGCGGCGGAAGAAAGCGCGAGCCGCGCCGAAGCCTTGCGCACTCGCCTGCTCAAGGTCGAGCGAGATCAAGCGGTCTGGGTGGTCGCCGC